>NZ_JBFRER010000002.1:0-177726 GCF_052114405.1 Streptomyces sp. M-16
GCCCGCCCGCGGCCAGCCGGCGCCGGTCCCGGGCGGCGCGGGCGACGGCCCAGGCGGCCGGCAGCAGCAGGGCGATCAGCAGCGGCGGCAGCACGGCGGCCTGCCAGGACAGCAGGACGGGCGGTCCGGGCAGTACGGCCCCGGGCGTGCCCGGTGTGGCGCCCCCGTCGAGCCAGTCGGCGACGCGCTGGGCGACCCCGCCGGACATGACCCCGCCGAGGGCGCAGCCGAGCACGGCGACGGCGGGGCCGCCGAGGCCCCGCAGGGCGGCGCCGGGTTGGGGCGTGCCGCGGTGCAGGCGGTGGGCGACGAAGGCGAGGGCCAGCGCGCAGCAGCCCTGGCCGAGCATGAGCACCCCGAACGCGAAGTCCCCCGGGAGCCGCCCGGCCGAGACCCAGCCGGGGCGGGACCAGCCCGCGTAGAGGAGGACCGCGGCGAGCAGGGCGAGGGCGCCGCCGGGCAGCAGGGTGATCGCGGCCCGGTCGAGCCGGTGGTCGGGCCGGGCCTCGGTGCGGCCGCGCCGGCAGACGACCCACAGGACGGTGGCGCCGCCGGTCGCGAGCAGCGCCTCGACGGCCCACCCGGCGGCCTGGAGCGCGGGGGCCGTGGCGGTGGCGGCCCGGTCGTGGCGGACGGCGGGGGCGGCGACCGCCACCGCCACGGTGAGGAGTCCGGCGGCGGTGTGCGCGGCGCGCAGCCGCGCCACGATCCGCCGCCCGTACCAGAACCCCGACTGCCCCAGCGGCGCCTCCTCCCCCGGTCCGGGGTCGCCCGGGGTGGCGGAGCCGGCGGGCGGCGGCTGGGATTCGTAGGCGCTCCAGGTGCGGGTCGAGAGGTACCAGAGCAGGCCGGTCAGGCCGGCCGGGACCAGGGCGCCGACCGCGAGGCGGCGTCCGGGCTGACCCCACCAGCTGCCGGGCCGCGGGACGCCGAGCGGGGAACGGGAACCGGTGCAGGCGGTGTTGCCCGCGCACTGCCAGGCGAGGAGGTCCAGCGCGACCTCGCAGGCCGCCGCGACGAGGAGGACGGTGAGGCTGAGGGCGAGGACCCGTACGAGGAGTCCGTACGTGCGCACCGCCCGCGCGGCCGCCTTGCCGGGGGCGGCCGCGGGCCGGGCCCAGTGGGCGAGGTTGGCGACCATGAACGGCAGGAGCAGCAGCCACAGGGCCCGGGCTCCGTTGCCGGAGGTGAGGCGGGACCAGCAGTAGGCCTCGGGCACGGGCCGGCCGCCGTGGCGTCCGGGACGGTCCTCGGCGTCGGCGTCCTCGGGGCGGCGGAACACGGCGGCGGTCGAGTCGCCGGTGATCCGGACGGGGTAGGGGTCCCGGAGCAGTTCCGCGGGGGAGGCTCCGCCCACGCCGTGGACGAGCAGTTCGAGCGCGGGCGGCGGGCCCGGGGGCGGCGGTTCGGAGGCGGCGACGGGGTCCGGCATGGGGCCTCCGCAGGTGAGGGGCTGGTGCGCGCGGGGCGACCCCTTCAGCATCCCGCCCCGGGGCGTCCCTGCCCAGGCCCCGTGCGTGTGAAGGACGTTCGGGCCGGGGGCGGGCGATGCCCCCGCCGGCCGGAGACTTCTGACGGGCCGCCGGTTATGGTGGCGCGGCGGCGCACCCCGCGCCCCGCACCGCCCAGGGGGTAACGACATGACCCGCCGACTCCGCCCCGTGGGGCTGGGTTTCACCGAAGACGCCCCGACGCGCCTGGTGTTCACAGCCCGCGCCTCGGCCGCACCCGACGCCGTGTACCGGGCGCTCGCGGAGGAGGTGACGGGCTGGCCGTCCTGGTTCCGGGCCGTGACGCTGGCCCGGCCCACCCGCGGCGGCGGGGGCCGCGAGGTCCGGCTGATGGGCGGGGTCCGCTTCCAGGAGACGGTCATGGCCGCGGTTCCCGGGCGGCGCTACGCCTACCGGGTCGACGAGACCAACGTGCCCGCCGTGCGCGCCCTGCTGGAGGAGTGGCTCCTGACCCCGGCGGACCGCTCCCCCGGCACCGGGACCGCGCCCGGCACGCCTGCCACCCCCGCCGCGCCGGCTACCCCCGCCATGCCCGTCGCCCCCGGCACCGCCGCCCCGGGCACCCTGGTCCGCTGGACCTTCGCCGCCGACGGCCCGCCCGCCTTCCGGCTGGCGCTGGCCGCCTCCCGCCCGGCCCTCGGCCACTCCTTCCGCACGGCGGTGCGCACGCTCGACGCCCGCCTGGCGGCCCGCCCCCGCAGCTGACGGACTGCCACCGGGCGGGCCCTCGCCGCGCGCTCGTTCAGGCGGTGGGCTCGCGCCAGTCCCCCGTCCGCAGGAGCGTCTCGATCGTCTTGGCGTACGGGGCGATGTCGAGGCCCTGCGCGGCCAGCCATTCGTCCGAGTAGTACTTGTCGAGGTAGCGGTCGCCCGGGTCGCAGAGCAGGGTGACGACGCTGCCCGTGCGGCCCTCCGCGACCATCTCGGAGATGATCTTCAGGGCGCTCCACAGTCCGGTGCCGGTGGAGCCGCCCGCCTTGCGCCCTATGGCCTGCTCCAGGGCGCGGCACGCGGCGACGCTCGCCGCGTCCGGCACCTTCATCATGCGGTCGATGGCGCCCGGCACGAAGCTCGGCTCCATCCGCGGCCGCCCGATGCCCTCGATGCGCGAGCCGCAGTCGCTGCTCGCGTGGGGGTCGCCCAGGGTCCAGCCGTCGAAGAAACAGGAGTTCTCCGGGTCGGGGACGCAGATGCGGGTGTCGTGCTGCATGTAGTGCACGTAGCGCGCGATGGTGGCGGAGGTGCCGCCGGTGCCGGCCGTCGCGACGATCCACGCCGGTTCGGGGTACCGCTCCAGGCGGAGCTGCTGGTACATCGACTCCGCGATGTTGTTGTTGCCTCGCCAGTCGGTGGCCCGCTCCGCGTAGGTGAACTGGTCCATGTAGTGGCCGCCGGTGCGTGCGGCCAGGTCGGCGGACTCCTCGTACATCTTCATGGAGTCGTCGACGAAGTGGCAGGTGCCGCCGTGGAATTCGATGAGGCGGCACTTCTCCGGGCTGGTGGTCTTCGGCATCACCGCGACGAAGGGGACGCCGATCAGCTTGGCGAAGTAGGCCTCGGAGACGGCGGTCGAGCCGCTGGAGGCCTCGATGACCGGGCGGCCGGGGCGGATCCAGCCGTTGCAGAGCGCGTACAGGAACAGGGAGCGGGCGAGTCTGTGCTTGAGGGAGCCCGTCGGGTGCGTGGACTCGTCCTTGAGGTACAGGTCGATGCCCCACGCCTCGGGGAGGGGGAAGCGCAGCAGGTGGGTGTCGGCGGAGCGGTTCGCGTCCGCCTGGACCTTGCGGACGGCTTCCTTGAGCCAGGCGCGGTACTCCGCGTCGCTCCGGTCGACGTCGACCGTCGTCATGACCGCGCCCGCGGCCGTGTTCGCCGCCGTGTTCGCGGCCACGCTCGCGTCCGTCGTACCGGTGGTACCGGTGGTGCTCATGCGCCATGCTCCTTTGTCGGTTCCGTGGCCCCCTGCTTTCGCAATGTACCCCTCCCACCTGCACAAATGGTTGCTTTGGGTTTCCATGCGGATCGCTTTCGGTCGCGTTCGGTTGCACCGGAGGCCACCGTGGGTGACCCTGGTGGTGCGCTACCGAGGGTGCAGCACCCGTAACACTGATGTCGGGGAGTCGCAGCCGTGATCAGTCATTCCCGCAGGCACTGCGTCGTCGAACTGCAGGCCTTGCCAGCGCGGATCGGTCAGGTCCGCAGAATCGTTTCTGCACAACTGCGCCACTGGCAGCTCGATCCGCTCATAGACCGGGCTGCGCTCGGCGTGACGGAGCTGCTCAGCAACGTCCACCGCCATGCGCAGCCCGACAAGGTCTGCACGGTCGAGATCGAACTGCGCCTCGGGCGGCTGACCGTCTCCGTCTCCGACAGCGATCCGAGGCTGCCCGTGGTCCGGGCCGCCGATGAGCTGGAGACGTGCGGGCGCGGGCTCGCGCTCGTGGCGGCCGTGAGCGAGGCCTGGGGGGCCCGGCACCTGCCGGACGGCCCCGGCAAGGTGGTGTGGTTCTCGCTACGGGCCGCCCCCGCGCCGGCGGCGCCCACGGGCACGGTCCGTATCGGCGTGAACAAGCCGGTACGGGAACCCGCGCGGGCGGTGCTCACCGCCGTGGACGTGCAGGCCGTCCCGGTCGCCGTGCCGGTACCGGTCCCGGTCGGCACCGGGCCCGGGTGACGCCCCCGGCCGCACTCCCGCGGACCCGGCCCGGACGCCCGCCCCGCCGCACCCCGAGGGCACCCGGGCCCGGCCCCGGCCCGACACCGGACAGTCGCCCGGCGCCACCGCCTCGGGCCCCCGTCTCGGGCCCTGCCGCGGGCCGCCGCCTCGTGCCCTGCCGCGGGGCACCCGCTCGGAAGCCCACCTCGGGAACCCGCCCGGGAAGCCCCTCCGGGCCACCGCCTCAGGCAGCCGCGCCCAAGGCCCCCAGCGGGTCGTCCAGCACCGGCTGCCACGCCAGCTCCGCCGCCCCGACCAGGCTGTTGTGGTCGAGGGTGCACGGCAGGATCGGCACGCCGCCGCTGCGCCCCCACAGGCTGCGGTCCGCGACGACCGCGCGCAGCCGCTCCGGGTCGGCGGACAGCAGCTCCCGGTGCAGTCCGCCGAGGATGATCCGGTCCGGGTTCAGGATGTTGACCAGCCCCGCGAGCCCGAGCCCGAGCCGGTCGATGAGCTCCTCGGCGGCGGCCCGCACGCCCGGGTCCGCGTACTCGGCGCGCAACAGGTCACGGGCCTGCTGGAGCAGGGACACCTCGGGGCCCGGGATGCGGCCCGCGGCGGTGAGGAAGGCCAGCGGGTCGGCCTCCACGTCCAGGCAGCCCCGGCTGCCGCAGTGGCAGGCCCGCCCCTCCGGGTTGACGGTGAGGTGGCCGACCTCCAGGGCCAGCCCCGCGCTCCCGCTGTGCAGCCGGCCGTCCAGGACCAGCGCCCCGCCGACGCCGCGGTGCCCGGTCGCCACGCAGAGCAGGTGCTGGGCGCTGCGGCCCGCGCCGTGCCGGTGTTCGGCGAGCGCGGCGAGGTTGACGTCGTTGCCCGTCAGGGCCGGTCCGTCGATCCCGGCCGCCTTGACGCGCTCCGCGAAGATGGCCCGTACGGGAGCACCGGCCGGCCAGGCCAGGTGCAGCGGGTTCAGGGCGGTGCCCTCGGGCTCCGCGACCGCGGAGGGCACGGCCAGGCCCGCGCCGACGCAGCGCCGCCCGGACTCGGCGAGCAGCGCCGCGCCGGCGTCGACGACCGCGCCGAGGACCTGCGCCGGGTCGGCGGAGACCGTGACCTTGCCGGGCGCGGTGGCCACGATCCGCCCGCCGAGGCCGACCAGCGCCGCCCGGAACCCGTCCGGGTGCACCTGCGCGGCCAGTGCCACCGGCCCGTTCTCGTCGACCGACAGCCGGTGCGAGGGGCGGCCCTGGGCCCCGCCCGCCCCGCCGGGGCGGGAGTCGACGCGGATCAGGCCGAGCGCCTCCAGCTCGGCGGCGACCGCGCCCGCGGTGGCGCGGGTGACGCCGAGCTCGGCCGTCAGGACCGCCCGGGTCGGGGCCCGGCCGGTGTGGACGAGCTCCAGCGCGGGGCCGAGCGCGCCCCGGCCCCGTTCCAGCCTGGTCCTCGCGGAGGCCGCCGAAGCCGCGGCGGCCGCCGATGTCCCGGAGGTCCCCGAAGCGGTGGACGCCGTATCCGCGGTGCCGGCCTCCGTGGACGTCGTGGACACCGTGGTCGCATCCCCCACCCGCGGCGGGGCCCCGTTGCCGTTCATGACATGGATCCTCGCATGATCGGGAGGCACCGGGCGCCCGGCTACGACCCGAGGCCGCCGACGCGCAGGGTGATGTTGAGCCGCCCGGTCAGCCCCAGGCCGGGCGGCGCGGTGCCGGGAAGGACCTTCGGCACCCCGTGGAAGGCCCGCCGGCTCGGTCCGCCGAAGACGAACAGGTCCCCGCTGCGCAGCTCGACGTCCCGGAACGGACGGGCGCGCGAGACGGTGTTGCCGAAGCGGAAGAGGCAGGAGTCGCCGAGACTGAGCGAGACCACCGGGGCCCCGGACCGCTCCTCGGCGTCCCGGTGCATGCCCATCCGGGAGTCGCCGGCGTAGAAGTTGACCAGCGCGATGTCGTACTCCTCCCCGGGCGGCAGCGGCGCGCCGTACGCGGCGAGGACGGCTTCCCGGCCCAGCGCGGCCAGCCATGCGGGCATCGGTTTGACGGGGGCCCCGTCGCCGTCGACGGCCGTCCGCGCGTATCCGTACGGGTACCAGTGCAGCCCCAGGCACACCTGCCGGGCGGTCATCGTCCCGCCGCCGGGGGTGCGCACGGTGCGCAGTCCGGCGGGCGGGCGCGCCCACTCCCGGCAGGCGGCGAGCAGCTCGCCCTGGCGCACCGGCCCGATCCAGTCGGGCAGGTGGACGGCGCCGGGGGCGATCTCGGCCCGCTCGCGCGGGAACAGTTCACCGACCACCCCTCCATTGTCGGGGTGCGCTGGCACACTCGCGGCATGAAGATCACCGAATACGTGGAGACCCTCGCCCGGGAGGGCGAGCTGCTGGCCGATACCGCCGATCGGACCGGTACGGAGGCCCTGGTAGCGACCTGTCCGGGGTGGCGGGTCACCGACCTGCTGCGGCACACCGGGGCGGTGCACCGCTGGGCGACGGGCTTCGTCGCGGACGGACTGGTGGATCCGGTGCCGTTCCCGGACGCGCCGGAGCTGTCGGGGGCCGAGCTGCTGGCCTGGTTCCGGGAGGGGCACGCGGAGCTGGTGCGGGCGCTGGCCGGGGCCCCGGCGGAGCTGGTGTGCTGGACCTTCCTGCCGACCGCGCCGCCGTCGTCGCTGGCGTTCTGGGCCCGTCGGCAGGCGCACGAGACGACGGTGCACCGCTTCGACGCCGAGTCCGCGCTGGGGCCGGGCTTCTCGTCGGTCACCCCGGAGTTCGCGGAGGACGGGGTGGACGAGCTGCTGACCGGCTTCCACGCCCGGCCGCGCAGCCGGGTGCGTACCGAGGAGCCGAAGGTGCTGCGCATCCGGGCGGCGGACACCGGTGCGGTGTGGACGGTGCACCTGTCGAAGGAGCCCGCGCGCACGGTGCGCGGCGACACCGGCGACCCGGTGGACTGCGAGCTGACCGGTGCGGCGTCCTGGCTGTACGCGGCCCTATGGAACCGGGTCCCGCTGGCCGGCCCGGAGGTGAGCGGCGACGCCTCGCTGGCGGCGCTCTGGCAGGAGACCGGCCGCATCTGACGGCTGGAGCGGCCCCCCTTCCGGAGCGGCCTCCCCTTCCGGAGCGGCCCCCCCCGGAAGGGGAGGCCGCAGCCGGGCGCGGCCGGCCTCGGCCGGGCGCGGCACCGCGCCGCGCCGCGGAAATGAATGTGCGGATCGGGAACCCGGTTGACAGGGTGGTGGGCATGAACTCCCAGCTCAACGACGCGACCGACGATCCGCACACGGCGGGCGCGGCCGGATGGACCACCACGCCGATCGGGGCGGACCTGCTGCGCGGCGCCCTGGAGGTGGAGCGCACCGCGCGCGGCGTGCTGCCGCACCGGCTGCCGGCACGGGCCCGCCGGCAGTTCCCCGACGCCTACCTGGCCGCCGTCGAGACGCAGCCCTCCGGGGTCCGGCTGGCCTTCCGCACGCGGGCCACCGCCATCGAACTCGACGCGCTCCGCACCAAGAACGGCTACCGGGGCGTTCCGCCGCGCCCCGACGGCGTGTACGAACTGCTCGTGGACGGCCGCCCGGCCGGCCGGGCCACCTCGAACGGCGGCAACGTCCTGATGGTCGACATGGCCACCGGCTCCGCGGAACTCGTGCCCGGTCCGGTCGGCACCGTCCGCTTCGACGGGCTGCCCGCCCGGCTCAAGGACGTCGAGATCTGGCTGCCGTACAACGAGGTCATCGAGCTGATCGAGCTGCGCACCGATGCTCCCGTCGAGCCGCCGCGGGATCACGGGCGCCGGGTGTGGCTGCACCACGGCAGTTCCATCAGCCACGGCTCCAACGCGGCGGGCCCGACGACGATCTGGCCGGCGCTGGCCGCCTCGCTGGGCGGCGTGGAGCTGGTCAACCTGGGGCTGGGCGGCAATGCCCTGCTCGACCCGTTCACCGCGCGCGCCCTGCGGGACGCCCCGGCCGACCTGATCAGCGTGAAGATCGGCATCAACATCGTCAACACGGATCTGATGCGGCTGCGTGCCTTCGGCCCGGCGGTGCACGGCTTCCTCGACACCATCCGCGAGGGACACCCCGACACTCCGCTGCTGGTCGTCTCGCCCGTCCTGTGCCCGCTCCAGGAGGACACCCCGGGGCCGCTCGCCCCGGACCTGCGCGACGGGAAGCTGAACCTGCGGGCCCTGGGAGACCCGGCGGAGGTCGCCGCCGGACGGCTCACGCTCACCGTCGTCCGCCGCGAGCTCGCCCGCATCACCGCCGAGCGCGCCACCGACGACCCGCACCTGCACTACATCGACGGCCGCTCCCTCTACGGGGAGGCCGACTTCGCCGAGTTCCCGCTGCCGGACGGCCTGCACCCGGACCCGGCCGGCCACCGCCGGATCGGGGAGCGCTTCGCCGAGCTGGCCTTCGCGAAGGACGGGCCGTTCGGGGAGGGCCGGGCCGATTCCGGCCGTGGAGCGTGAGGCCGGCGGGGGCGGGCCGACGGACGCGGCGGGCCCGTCCCGGGCCTCCTCGCCCCCGGCTCCGCGTACCCCCCGGTTGATCATCCGTCCGACCTGCCCCCGGGTCCGCCGACCGGGTCGGGGTCGTGTCGGGCGGGTTCCTTCGCCCCTCCCCCGTACCGGCTCCGCAGGCGGACCTTGTCCGGTTTGCCCGCCTCGGTGAGCGGCAGGCGGTCCATGACGTGGATCGCGGCCGGTTCGTACACCGCGCCCAGGCGGGCGGTCACGAAGTCCGCGAGCAGCCGGGCGGCGTCGGCGTCCGGGGAGCGGCCCGGGGCGGGGACGACCGCGACGTGGAGTTCCTCGTTCCCGTCCGCCGTGCGGATCCCGAAGGCCGCGCAGCGCGCGACGGCCGGGTGCGCGTGCAGGACCTCCTCCACCTCCGCCGGGTGGAGATGGGCGCCCACGACGATGACCGTCTCCTTCAGCCGGTCGACGAGGTGGAGGTAGCCCTCGCCGTCGAGGAGTCCCAGGTCCCCGGTGGCCGTCCAGCCGTCGCGGAGCACCTCCGCGGCCGGTTCGGGGCGCCCCCAGTAGCCGGCCATAGCCGTGGGCGTGCGGACGTGGACCTCCCCCGTACCCCCGGGAGGGAGGGCGGCGCCCGACGGGTCCCGGATCTCGATGTCCACTCCGGGCAGCGGCCGGCCGGCGGTGACGCGGCCGCCGGGGCCGGTGACGACGTGCTCGTGCGGGAGGACTTCGGCGATCGGGCCCGTCTCGGTCTGCCCGTACGAGCCGTGCAGGACGGGGCCGAAGACCTCCGCGGCCCGGCGCAGCCGCGCGGCGGACGCGGGGGTGCCCCCGTAGAAGAGGCGGCGCAGGGCGCGGACGTCGGTGGTGGCGAGGTCCGGGTGGTCCAGCAGTTCGTGGAGGAGCGGCGGCAGGAGCCAGAGGTCGGTCACCCGGTACCGCTCGACGGCCGCAAGGACCCCGGCCGGCTCGAAGCCCTCCTGCAGGACGACGGAGCCACCGGCGAGCAGGGTGGCGTCGGAGACGATGCCGGCCACGTGCGCGAGGGTGGTGCAGGCGAGGAACCGGGGCGGGGCGCCGGAGGGGACGTGGGCGGTGTGCGCGGCCAGGATCCTCCGGTAGGGGCCGTGGGCCAGCCGGACCAGCTTGGGCGGACCGGTGGTTCCGCCGGTGAAGCGCAGGCACCAGTCGTCCTCGGGACGGGCCGCGGCCGGTGTCCGCAGGGTGTGCCGGTCCGGGAGCCGGCCGGGCCGGTCCTCGGTGAACAGGCCGGGGTCCAGGGTCAGCCGGAGGGGCTCGGGGGTCCCGGTCGGCAGGTCCCGCGTGGCGGGGTCCACCAGAAGGAGGACCGCGGCGGTGGCCTCCAGGATCCGGGCCCGCGCCGCGGCCGGCGCGGTGGGGCTCAGGTGCACGACCCTGGCGCCGAGCAGGTTGGCCCCGTAGCGGGCGATGAGGGTCTCGGGGTGGTTCCCGGTGAGCAGGGCGACCGTGCTCGCGCGGGTGACGCCGTGGGCCGCCAGCAGCCGTGCGGCCCGGTGGATGCCGGTGCGCAGGGCCCGGGCGTCGACGGTCCGGTCGGCGGTGGTGAGCACGGTCCGCTCGGGCGGGAGCTCCGGGCGGGCGAGGACGGCGAGGAGGGCGTCCACGTAGCTCTCGTAGGGCGGTCGAGGGGATCCGGGCATGACGGTGCTGCCCCTTTCTTCGTGGGGTCCTGCGGGAGGGGCCGGGTCGTCCTCGGAGGTTAGGAGGTGCTCGCTCATGTCGTCCAAGACCGGTTTGGCCATGAGAACGTGCTCGCAGGGTTATGAACTCGCAGGGTTATGAAAGGGGCGGTCGGTGGACCTGCTGTCGTTGCGGTGCTTCCAGGTCGTCGCGCGGTGCGAGCACATCAGCCGGGCGGCGGACGAACTGCGCACCGCCCAGCCCTCGGTGAGCCGGACGATCGCCCGGCTGGAGGCCGAACTGGGGGTGCCGCTCTTCGACCGGCGGGGCCGCCGGATCCATCTCAACCGGCACGGCGCGGCCTTCCTGCTGCGGGTGGACCGGGCGCTCGCCGAACTGGAAGACGGGCGTCGCGAGTTGGCGGACGCCGCGCGCGGTGGCGGGGGCGGCAGCGTGACGGTGGCGAGCGAGACCCTGCTGACCCTCACCGGGCTGCTGGCCCGTTTCCGCGCGGCCCGTCCCGGGGTCGACGTCCGGCTGCGGCAGGCGTCAGCCGAGACGATGGCGCGTCTGCTGCGGACCCGGGAGGCGGACCTCTGCTTCGCCTCGCAGCCGCTCGCCGCGCCCGCTCTGGAGTCGGTGGTGCTGCTCACCGAGGAGGTGCTGCTCGCGGTGCCCCGCGGGCACCGGCTGGCCGGGCGGGAGCGGGTGGCGGTGACGGAGCTGGCCGGGGAGCCGTTCGTCACCCCGGGGCGGGGGCACTGGCAACGGGCGCTGGCCGACGGGCTGTTCGAGCGGGCAGGGGTGCGGCCGACGGTCGTGTGCGAGGGGGACGAACCGGGCGCGGTGCTGGACCTGGTCGCCGCCGGGCTCGGAGTGGCGCTGGTGCCGGCCCTGGCCCGGGAGTCCGGCACCCGGGACATCGTGGCCTGGGCCCGGCTGGCCTCGCCCGAGGCCCGCCGGGAACTGTGCCTCGTCCGGTCCGGGGGCGCCTACGCGTCCACGGGCGCCCGGAGCTTCGCTGACTTCGCGGTGGGGTACTTCGGGGACGCCTCGGCGCGGGCCGGCGGGGCCGCAGCTCCGTAGGACGCCGACGCCGGGACGCCGGGACGTCGGGACATCGGGCGGAGTGCGGTGGGGCGGGGTGGGGTGGGGTGGGGTGGCGAACCGGAGCGGGGCCGTCGGGCCGGTTCAGCCGAGGGTGGCCGCGTAACCGGTCTGGAGGCCGTACGTCCACTCGGGAGCGGCGTTCCAGGGGTTGGGCATGACCGCGCTGGTGGCGTAGGCGTAGCCGGCGCCGCGTTCGAAGGCGGTGCGCAGGGTGCGGCGCATGGCCGCGGCGTCGGGGACGTCGTGGACGAGGTGCCAGAACGCGGTACCGCTCGGGTCGAGTTCGGTGCCCGCGCGGTATCCGCCGAGCGGGTCGAACACGTTGCCGCCGTGCCAGCCGCCCGAGGTGTACGCCGCGTAGGTGTCCTCGAAGGTGACGAAGACGTCGGCGGTGCGGTGGCCGGGTTCGAGGTAGCAGTCGGCAATGGCCGTGCCGGGGTTGTCGACGACCAGTTCGGCGGCGCCCGGGTCGGCGGCGTGCATCGTGTCCTGGACGTAGCGGCGCAGGGCGGCGTAGTGGTCGCGAGTGGTGTTGCCGGGGCCGCAGTCGCGGCTGACGACGTCGAAGAAGATGCCGTCCACGTGGAGGCGTCCGTCCCCGTTGCCGGAGGGCTTGAGGTAGTTGTCGACGGAGGCCTTGACGGCGGCGGGGTCCCGGCTGCCGTGGTCGGTGTGGACGTAGCCGAGGACCTTGGTCTTCTCGCCCGTGGCCGTGGTCCGGGCGCGCAGGGCGTCCGCGCGGGCCTGCCAGGGGGCGTCGAAGGGGGCGTCCCCGTTGCCCGGGTTGAGGACGACCACGGAGGGGGCCGGGCCGGTGGCGGCGAGGTCGGCCAGTACCGGGTCGTCCGCCCAGACGTAGGCGGGCACGGCTATCTCCAGGCCGCGGACGCCGGGACGGCGGGGCACCGGCGTGACCGCGGGCGTGGGTACGGAGGCGGGCGAGGGGGCGGAACCGGTGTCGGGTTCCGCCCCGCCGGGTCTGGAGGGCGCGGGGTCCGGTGACGGGCCCCGGTCGGCGCGGGCCGCCCGGTCGGCACGGTCCGCACGGGTCGCCTCGGCCGAGGCGGCCGGAGCGGGTGCCGGGGCGGTGAGCAGCCAGGTCACCAGAACGGCGTACAGGGCCTTCACGGCGCGGGCGCGGGCCATGGGCTGTTCCTCCGGCGGGCAGGGGGTCGACCCGAGGAACAGTAGACGCGCGGCAAGTCGGTGAAGGGCGAACCACCCACATTGATGGGAGGAACAGAAAAGCGATCTGTCACCTCATCATCCGAACCCCCGCCGGGCGGGTGACGACGCCGCGACGGTGGGGGCCGCATCCGCACCTCGACGGTGACGCCGGGGCTCGCACCCCTCCGGGCGGCGCCTCTCCGGGCGGCGCCCCGCCGACGCGCACCCCGTCAGGCGGCGTGCAGTCCCACCTCGTGCGCCAGCCGGCCGACGGCGTGCGCGAAGAACACGTCCCGCTCCTCGACGACCCGGTTGAACTGGCCGAACAGCTCGAAGGAGATCAGACCGACGAACTGGGCCCAGGCCGCGACCAGGGCGGCGGTCACCTCGGGGGGCAGACCCTCGGCGAAGTCGGCGGTCATCCGGTCCGCTTCGGAGCGCAGGGCGGGGGGCAGCGGCGGCAGGGACAGGCCGCGCCCCTCGCAGGCGGAGCGGACGATACCGATGAGGACGTTGGCGACCCGGGAGGCGGGGCCGATGGTGTCCACGGGGGCGCTGTAGCCGGGGACCGGGGAACCGTAGATCAACGCGTATTCGTGCGGGTGCGCGAGCGCCCAGGCGCGCACCGCTTCACAGACGGCGATCCAGCGGGCGCGGGGCGCGGCGCCGGCGGCGAGGGAGGCCGCGCCGGCCGTTTCGGCCGCGGCGCCGACGCTGTCGTAGGCGTCGATGATCAGGGCGGTCAGCAGGTCGTCGCGGCTCGGGAAGTAGCGGTAGAGGGCGGAGGAGACCATGCCCAGCTCGCGGGCGACGGCGCGCAGCGAGAGCTTGGCGGCGCCCTCGGCGGCGAGTCTGCGGCGCGCCTCGTCCTTGATGGCGGCGGTGACCTCAAGGCGGGCCCGTTCCCTGGCTCCTCGCACAGTGTTCATGCAGGTCAGTGTGTCATACATGTGGAGCAGTGCACAAAAACGGGAGCGGCGCTCACTTGCGAGAGCACTGCTCTTGTTTTGGTGCGGCGATCCGTGCACACTGGTCTCAAGCGAGAGCACTGCTCTCCCCATCCGCTCCGGAGGTTCCCGTGAACGCGTCCACCCCCTACTACGTCCAGGGCAGCCCGCTCGGCATCCGCTTCAACGCCCTCCTCGGCCGGCTCGCCCGGCTCGGCATCAGCCTGGCCGGTACGGCCGAGCTCTCGGTGCGCGGCCGCAAGTCCGGCGAGATGCAGCGGATCCCGGTCAACCCGCACACCCACGACGGCGCCCAGTACCTGGTATCGGCCCGGGGCCACTCCCAGTGGGTCCGCAACATGCGGGTGGCGGGCGGCGGCGAGCTGCGCGTGGGCCGCAAGATCCGGACCTTCACCGTCACGGAGCTCACGGATCCGGCGCAGAAGGCGGTCGTACTGCGCGCCTATCTGGAGAAGTGGGGCTGGGAGGTCAACCGGTTCTTCCAGGGCGTCACCGCGAAGTCCTCCGACGCCGAACTCCAGGCGGCCGCCGGGGACCACCCGGTCTTCCGCATCACGGTGTCCAACTGACCCCCGGGGACGGCCGCCCCCCGCTCCCCCACCCGAACGGCGGGCACACGACAGCTCCCTGCCCCCTGCCCGGCCGACGCTCCCGGCATCCCGCCCGCCGGACGTGCGGCCGACGCTCCCGGCATCCCGCCCGCCGGACGTGCGGCCGACACCGGCGGCACCCGGCCGGCCCACGGGCCGTCCGCCTCGCGGCGCCGACACCCGGCCCCGGCCACCGGAACCTGACGCCCACCCACCGGACGCGCTCACGCGGCAGCGCACGCCACCGCCGACCAGATCCGCCCCGCGCTCCCCGGATCCCGCCCCACCACGCGCTCACGCACCCGGGACCACCCGACTCCCCACGCGTACGCCACTCCGAGCGCGGCGGGGTCGCCCCGAGGCCCGCACGGCCCGGCAGCCCGCCCCCCCGGACGGACACGCGACGACCGGGCCGGAGTTCCCACCCGGCACCACCACCCGGCACCACCACCCGAGCGCCCCACCCGCGGGGCCGACCGGCCGCACGCCGCACCGGGAACGGCGGGAGCAGGGGCGGCCCGATCCCCCGTTCGGCCGTGGTGCGGGCGCCTGTGCGGTGCTCTAGCGTCGGAAGGGCGGGGGTGACCGATGCGTCGAGCCGGTCGCCCCCGGAGCGCCCGCTCCGCGCCGCCCCCGCCCGCGGTCCGGCGCACCCTCGGATCGCGTGACCGACCGAGAGAGCAGGTGCATCCGCATGCGTCGTTCGGCTCGTATCTCCAGCATCCTCGCCGGCCTGGTCCTCGCCGCCGGCGGCGCCTTCTTCGCGGCCCCGGCCGCCTCCGCCGGCGTCCAGGACTGTCAGCAGTACGTCGTGTCGCACGGCAAGCCGGCCACGGCCGACACCGCCCAGGCCTGCTACCAGGGATCCATCGGCAACCAGACCAGCTGCGTCGCGAGCCTCCAGCAGGCCGGCATCTCCGCGAACGACTCGAGCGGAGCCTGCCGTGCGGCCCACTAGACGCGCTGTCCGGACAGGTCCGGCGACCACGACGACGACCAGGCGGCCCTCCGCCTCGCGGCCCTGCGCATCCGGGCCGCGAGGTGACCCCTGGGAGACGGCCGGTCGGCCCGCAGGGACGGAGGGAGCCGTGTCCGTCAGCCGCGGCCGGTGCGGGCCTGGCGGGCGTCCAGCAGGTGCAGCGCCTTCCGCGCGAGCGGATACGTACGCACCAGGTCGGCCAGCGTCATCGACCCCCGCGTGATGCGGGCGAAGGCCAGCCATGYGGGCCGCAGGCCCGTGAGCGCCGCGTGGAACATCCCGGGGCGGGACTCGAACAGGCTCAGCATCCGCTTGCCGACGCCCATCTCCACGCCCAGCCCGGCCTTGACCGCGAAGGCGTAGTTGAGCGCCTGGCGCCGCGCGTCCACCGCGTCCTGCGCCTCCGAGATCTTGACGGCCCACTCCCCCGCGAGCCGCCCCGAGCGCAGCGCGAAGGAGATGCCCTCACGGGTCCACGGCTCCAGGAGTCCCGCCGCGTCCCCCGCCACCAGCACCCGGCCGCGCGAGAGCGGCGAACCGGGCTTGCGGCAGCGGGTCAGGTGCCCGGAGGAGACGGCCGGTTCGAAGCCGGCCAGGCCCAGCCGGGCGATGAAGTCGTCCAGATACCGCTTCGTCGCGGCGCCCTCGCCCTTCGCCGAGATGACCCCGACGGTGAGGGTGTCGCCCTTGGGGAAGACCCATCCGTAACTGCCGGGCAGCGGACCCCAGTCGATGAGGACGCGGCCCTTCCAGTCGTCGGCCACCGTCTGCGGGACGGGGATCTCCGCCTCCAGGCCGAGGTCGACCTGGTCCATCTCGACCCCCACGTGGGCGCCGATCCGGCTGGCGCTGCCGTCCGCACCGACCACGGCACGGGCGAGCACCGTTTCGCCGCCGGCCAGGACCACCGCGACCGTGCGCCGGTCGGGCACCGCCGCGCCGTGCTGCTCGACGCGGGACACGGCCGTACCCGTACGGAGCGTCGCGCCGGCCTTCTCGGCCTCCGCGACCAGCGCCGCGTCGAACTCCGGCCGGTTGATGAGCCCGAAGAGCATGCCCTTCGAGCGCCGGGTGCGGGCCAGCTTCCCGTCGTAGGAGAAGGTGACCGCGTGGATGCGGTCCTTGAAGGGCAGCACGAAGCCCGGCGGGAGGGCGTCGCGCGAGGGGCCGATGATGCCGCCGCCGCAGGTCTTGTACCGGGGCAGTTCGGCCTTCTCCAGCAGCAGGACGCGGCGCCCCGCGGTGGCCGCCGCGTAGGCCGCCGAGGCGCCGGCCGGTCCCGCGCCGACCACGACGACGTCCCACACCTCGCCGGTGCCCTCGGGTGCCGCCTCGGAAGCGGCCGTCTCGGGAAGCCCGTCGGGGGCCGGCACGGGAGCCGGCACGTGGACCGGTACGGGGACCTCCCCGGCCGCCCCGCCGGGAACCGCGTCCTCGTCCGCCGCCGCTGCCGCGACCGTTTCCGACGTCACCTCCACCGTCACCTCGGCCGCACCCGCGGCCGTCCCGTCCCCCCGACCCTTCCGGGCCCCCGTGTCCGCCCCTGTCGCCGCCCCGGCGTCCGTCCCTGCGTCCGCCCCCCGAGCGACCTGCCCTGCGCCTGCGCCGTGTACGTCGTCGTCGCTGCTCACGATGTGCTGCTGCTCCTGATCACGCGGTTGCTCCGATGCCGTGGAAATCCTACGGCGAGAGTGCCTCTCGCCCCTCTGTGCGAGGATCGGCACTGTCTTTCGCCTTACTTTCGCCGCACCCCGGCACATACACCAACGTCGCACCCACGAGGAGCGTGCCCATGTCCCAGAATCCGATCGCCGAGACCATCGCCTCGCTGATGCCCCGCGCCAAGGCGGAGCTGACCGAGCTGGTGGCCTTCCAGTCGGTCGCGGACTGGGCCCAGTTCCCCAAGAGCGAGAGCGAGGGCGCCGCGAACTGGGTGGCCGACGCCCTGCGCGCCGAGGGCTTCCAGGACGTGGCCCTGCTCGACACCCCCGACGGCACCCAGTCGGTGTACGGCTTCCTGCCCGGCCCCGAGGGCGCCCCGACCGTCCTGCTGTACGCCCACTACGACGTGCAGCCCCCGCTGGACGACGACGCCTGGGTCTCCCCCGCGTTCGAACTGACCGAGCGCGACGGCCGCTGGTACGGGCGCGGCGCGGCGGACTGCAAGGGCGGCTTCATCATGCACCTGCTGGCGCTGCGTGCGCTGAAGGCGAACGGCGGCGTGCCGGTCGGCGTGAAGGTGATCGTCGAGGGCTCGGAGGAGCAGGGCACCGGCGGCCTCCAGCAGTACGCCGAGGCGCACCCGGAGCTGCTGGCCGCCGACACCATCGTCATCGGCGACGCGGGCAACTTCCGCCTGGGCCTGCCGACGGTGACGGCCACCCTGCGCGGCATGACGCTGGTCAAGGTGAAGATCGACACGCTGGGCGGCAACCTGCACTCGGGCATGTTCGGCGGCGTCGCCCCCGACGCGCTGGCCGCGCTGATCCGCCTGCTGGACTCGCTGCGCTCGGCGGACGGTTCGACCACCGTCGACGGACTGGCCTCGGACGCGGTGTGGGAGGGCCTCCAGTACCCGGAGGCTGACTTCCGGGCCGACGCCAAGGTGCTGGACGGGGTCGGCCTGATCGGCGAGGGCACGATCGCGGACCGGCTGTGGGCCCGTCCGGCCGTCACCGTGCTCGGCATCGACTGCCCGCCTGTGATCGGTGCCACCCCCTCGGTGCACGCGAGCGCGGGTGCGCTGATCAGCCTGCGCGTGCCGCCGGGCGTGGACACCGCCGAGGCCATCAAGCTGCTGGAGGCGCACCTGATCGCGCACACCCCGTGGCAGGCGAAGCTGGAGCTCGAAGTCGTGGGTCAGGGGCAGCCGTTCCAGGCGGACACCTCCAGCCCGGCGTACGCGTCGATGGCCGCGGCCATGCAGATCGCGTACCCCGGCCAGGAGATGCAGGTCAGCGGCATGGGCGGGTCCATCCCGCTCTGCAACACGCTGACGTCGCTGTACCCGGAGGCGGAGATGCTGCTGATCGGTCTGAGCGAGCCGGAGGCCCAGATCCACGCGGTGAACGAGAGCGTCTCCCCGGAGGAGCTGGAGCGCCTGTCGGTGGCCGAGGCCATCTTCCTCGTCAACTACGCGGAGTCCAAGCGCGTCTGATTCCCGCGGGCACGGCCCGGCCCGTGGACGCACGGGCCGGGCGGCCCTCCCGGACGCCCCGACGCCCCGACGCCCCGACGCCCCGACGCCCCGAGCCACGAGTTCCCGTGAACCCTGCGCTCTGCGCGTACTCCGCTCCCGGCGAAGTCGCGTGCGGGGGCCGGGTCCGGGTGCCTACGTTCGCGGCATGGAACTCGTCGAAGTCATCCCGAACCGGCTCCACATGCTGCGCTTCCCCATCGGCCAGGCCTACCTCTGGCAGGACGAGGGGGCCCTGACGCTGATCGACGCCGGATACGCCGGGTCCGCCGACGCCATCGAGGGGGCGATACGGTCCCTCGGCCTCGCGCCCGAACGGCTGGGACTGATCGTCCTCACGCACTGCCACCGCGACCACGTCGGCGCGGCCGGTGAACTCGCCGCCCGCTGGGGCGCCGAGGTGGCGGCGCACCGGTTGGACGCCCCGGTCATCCGCGGTGACCGGCCGGTTCCCGAACCGGTCGTGCTGGACTGGGAGGTCCCGATCCACGCGAACGGCCTCACGGTCCCCGAGGCCCCGCCGACCCCGGTCGACCGGGAGCTCCGGGACGGGGAGGTGCTGCCGTTCGGCGACGGGGCGGTCGTGGTCCACGCCCCCGGCCACACCCCGGGCAGCATCGGCGTCCACCTGCCGCGCCACGGAGTGCTGTTCACCGGCGACAGCATCGCGGGGGTGGGACAGGTGATGCTGGGCGTGATCAACGTGGACCCGGACGAGGCGCTCGCCTCCTTCCGGCGGCTGGCCGCCCTGGACCCGGCAGTGGCCTGCTTCGGCCACGGCGACCCCTGGGTGACGGACACGGCGCTCACCCTCCGGGCGGCTGCACAGGCCCCTGCGCACGCGGACTGAGCGGACGCCCCGAGGGGTGCGGACGGAGCGGACCGAGCGGACCGAGCGGGCCGAGCGGGCCGGACACGTGCCGGCGCGGCGTCAGGCCTGGTCCTGGGCCTGGGGTTTGGCCCGTACGTGCATGCGCTCGCCCTGCCTCCCGAACAGGCTCAGGATCTCTACGGGCTGCCCGTCCGCGCTGCTGAACCAGTGGGGCACGCGGGTGTCGAACTCGGCGGCCTCGCCGGGCCCGAGGACCAGGTCGTGGTCGGCGAGGACGAGCCGAAGCCGGCCGTTGAGCACGTAGAGCCACTCGTAGCCCTCGTGCGTGCGGTGGTCCGGTTCGGGACCCCGGTCCGTGATGATCATTTTGTAGGCCTGGAGGGGGCCCGGACTCCGGGTCAGGGGGACGAACGTACCGCCGTTGGGCAGCGGGTGGGGCTTCAGCCGGACCCGGGGGTCCCCCACCTCGGGCGCCCCGACGAGGTCGTCGAGGGGGACCCGGTACGCGCCGGCGAGCGGGAGCAGCAGCTCCAGACTCGGACGGCGCTGCCCGCCCTCCAGGCGGGACAGGGTGCTCTTGGAGATGCCGGTCGCCTCGGAGAGAGCCGCCAGGGTGAGGCCGCGCTGGGCGCGCAGCCGCTTGAGCCGGGGAGCCACCTCGTCGAGGACCGTCTGGTACGGGGGCGGTGTGTCCATGCGGGCATTCCACCCCGGTTTCCCGGAATCGGCAACGGGAGTTGCCGGATCCCTTCCGCCGGGCGCACCCTCCTCGGCATGAACGCACCGAAGGATCCCGGACGCCACCACGACCACCCCGGCCACGCCCCGGGCCACGCCCACCGGCACGGCGACTCCCACACCCCCGGCCACACGCACAACACAGTCGCCGACGACCTCGACTGGGAGCTCCTGGCCACCCACCTGGAGACCGGTGGCGAGCTGCACCTCCCGGCCCACCGGAACACCGCGGCCCGCCTGCGCGAACTCGTCGGTCCCGGCCGTCGGGTCCGGCGCGTCCTCGACGTCGGCAGCGGGCCCGGGGTGATGACCTGCGTGTTCGCCGAGGCCTTCCCGGACGCCGAGGTCGTGGCCGTCGACGGCACGCCCGCACTGCTCGACCGCGCCCTGGCGCGCGCCGGGCGCCTCGGCCTCGCCGGCCGGGTGAGCGTCCGCCACGCCCGGCTGCCCGAGGGCCTGGCCGACGACGCCCTCGGCACGGCGGACCTGGTCTGGAGCAGCAAGGCCGTGCACCACCTCGGCGACCAGCAGGGCGCCCTGGACGCCCTGGCCCGCGTGCTGCGCCCCGGCGGGATGCTCGCCGTGGCCGAGGGCGGCCTGCCGATGCGCTTCCTCCCCCGCGACCTCGGCTTCGGCAGGCCGGGGCTGCAGACCCGGCTCGACGCCCTGCAGGAGGACCGGTACCAGGCCATGCGGGCCGCTCTGCCCGGCAGCGTCCCCGTGGTCGAGGACTGGCCGGCGATGCTCCGCCGCGCCGGGCTGACCGGCGTGAGGGCCTTCACCACCCTGCTCGACCTGCCCGCCCCCCTGGGCGAGCCGGGCCGCGACTTCCTGCACTCCCAGCTGGCGCGGCTGCGGGACGCGCCGGACGGTTCCCTGGACGCGCCGGACATGGAGGCCCTCGACCGCCTTCTCGACCCGGCCGCGCCGGAGGGCCTCCTGCGGCGCCCCGACGTCTTCCTGCTGTCGGCCGCCACGGTCTTCGCCGGAACGCGTGCGGCCCGATGAAGCCGAAGCCGCCACGGCCCGATGGGCGGTGGGCGCTCGCGGGCCTCGCCCTGTCCATGCTGCTGTCCTCGCTCGGCGCCGGCATCGCCAGCGTCGGCCTGCCGGCCCTGGCGCAGGCGTTCGACGCCTCCTTCCAGGCGGTGCAGTGGATCGTCCTCGCGTACCTCCTCGCCGTCACCACCCTGATCGTCAGCGTCGGACGGCTCGGTGACCTCATCGGGCGCCGGCGGCTGCTGCTGGCCGGCATCCTGCTCTTCACCGGGGCCTCGGTCCTGTGCGGGGTCGCGCCCGGCCTGTGGCTGCTGATCGCCGCCCGGGCGGCGCAGGGCCTGGGAGCGGCCGTCATGATGGCCCTCACCATGGCCTTCGTCGGCGAGACGGTCCCCAAGGAGGCCACCGGCCGGGCCATGGGGCTGCTCGGCACCACCTCGGCCATCGGCACCGCCCTCGGCCCGTCGCTGGGCGGACTGCTGCTCGCCGGACCCGGCTGGCGGGCGATCTTCCTCGTCAACGTGCCGCTCGGCGTCCTCACGTTCCTCCTGGCGCGGCGGCACCTGCCCGCCGACCGGCGCGAGTCCCGGGCGGGGCGGGCCCGCTTCGACCGCCTGGGCACCCTGGTGCTCGCGGCGACCCTGGGCGCGTACGCGCTCGCCCTGACCCGGGGCGGCGGCTCCTTCGGCCCGCTCACGCTCGTCCTGCTGGCGGGCGCCGGCTGCGGGGCCGTGGTCTTCGTACGCGTCGAGGCGCGGGCGGCCTCGCCGCTGGTCCGGCCGGCGGCGTTCCGCGATCCGGTGCTGAGCACGAGCCTCGCCATGAGCGCACTCGTCTCCACGGTGATGATGTCGACGCTGGTGGTCGGCCCGTTCTACCTCTCGCGCACGCTCGGGCTCGACACGGCGCTCGTCGGACTCGTCCTGTCGGCGGGGCCGTTGGTCGCCGCGACGGCCGGTGTGCCGGCCGGCCGCCTCGTGGACCGCTTCGGTGCGCGGCGGACGACGTTCGCCGGGCTCATCGCCATGGCGGCCGGCGCCGGCCTCCTGTCGCTGCTGCCCGCCCGGCTGGGCATACCCGGCTACGTGGGCCCGCTCGCGGTGGTCACCCTCGGCTACGCGGTGTTCCAGACGGCCAACAACACCGCCGTCATGGCGGAGGTCCACCCGGACCGGCGGGGCGTCGTCTCCGGCCTGCTCAACCTGTCGCGCAACCTCGGGCTGGTCACCGGAGCCTCGGTCATGGGCGCCGTGTTCGCCCTCGCCTCGTCGGCGGCGGACATCACGACGGCGGGCCCGGAAGCCGTCGCCACCGGAACGCGGACCACCTTCGCGGTCGCCGCCGCCCTGATCACGACCGCCCTCGCCCTCGCCGCGTACGGCCGCGCCCTCGCCGGCCGACGGGCCGCGGGCGTGCCGGAGGGAGCGGGCGCGATCGGGTGAACGGGACCGAACCGCAGCCGCAGCCGCTGCCGCGCACGGACCTCCGTCCGCGCCGGCGGCGATCGAGGACGCGGCGCCGGCCGTCGGCCGCCGGTCGTCGGGGCCGGGTCCAGGTCCGGGTCACACCCCGCCGACCAGGGCGGGCTGCCCGGGTGGCGGGGCGTGACCCGGTGTCACGGTGTCGGGCGCCCCGCTTCCAGGTACAGCGGGTGGCCCCGCTCGCGGGCGCGCAGGGCCCAGCGCAGCCGTTCGTAGCGCTGCGGAGGCAACAGCCCGGCGGCCTCGGTCTCGGTGACGAACCGCCAGGCGCGCAGCTCCGGTCCCGGCAGCCGCAGGCGCGCCGTGTCCGCCTCCCTCAGCCGGCCGCCGTCGAACAGCAGCCGCAGGCCCCCGTAGGCGGGTGAGCGGGGCGGCTCCCAGTCGACCACGAGCAGCCCCGGGACCCGGTCCAGCGTCAGGCCCAGCTCCTCCTCGACCTCCCGTACGCCCGCGCACGCCGGTGCCTCGCCCGCCTCGACCACGCCGCCCGGGAACTCCCAGCCCGGCTTGTACGTCGGATCCACCAGGAGCACCCGGTCCTGGTCGTCGAAGAGCAGCACCCCCGCGGCCACCGTCTCCCGCGTCGGCTCCGGGGTCTGCACGATGTCGCAGATCCCCGCCGCGTCGGTACGGACGGCCTCGGCGATCCGCTCGGCGGTCTCCCGCACCGTCAGCGGCCCGTTGTCGATGACGTGCGCGTCGGCGGTGAGCCAGCCCAGCGCCTGCCGGTACACCGGGATGTGGTCGTACGCCCAGGTCTTGTCCCGGGGGTCCGCCGGTTCGGGCTCCGCCTCCTGACGCCGCGCGATGCGCTCCCGCAGGATCGTTTCCGCCGGGGCCAGGAGCACGTGTCGCACCGGTATCCGGCGTGCGGCCAGGCCACCGAAGATCTCGTCGCGGTACTCCTGGCGCAGCAGCGTCATCGGCACCACCAGCACCCCGCCCAGCTCCGCGAGCATCGCCGCGGCCGCGTCCACCACGAGCCGCCGCCAGCTCGGCAGGTCCTGGTAGTCGCAGACCTCGGCCAGGCGTTTGTGCGGCAGGAGCCGACGCAGTGCGTCGCCCATGATCTCCGGGTCGTACAGGGTGCCGTCGGGCAGGAGCCCGGCCAGTTCGCGCGCCGTGCTCGTCTTCCCGGCACCGAACGTGCCGTTGATCCAGACAATCACGTCTACCCCTCTCCCCATGGCTCGCCTCCGAAGCCCCCTGTGGCTTGCCCGCACCACCCTGCCACGGAAACCCGCTCACCGGCCGAGTGCTTATCCTCAAGGTCAGCGGCGGGATCGAAGCCCCCGCCACCGCCACCTCCGGAGGTTCCCCCGCCGTGCCGCAGACCCGCCAGCCGCCCGAGCCCCGCTACGGCAACCGGCCGACCATGAAGGACGTGGCGGCCCGGGCGGGCGTGGGGCTGAAGACGGTCTCACGGGTCGTCAACGGCGAGCCGGGGGTCACCCCCGACACCGAGCGGCGGGTACAGGAGGCCATCGAGGCCCTCGGCTTCCGCCGCAACGACAGCGCGCGCGTGCTGCGCAAGGGCCGCACCGCGACCGTGGGCCTGGTCCTGGAGGACCTCGCCGACCCCTTCTACGGTCCCCTCAACCGGGCCGTGGAGGAGGTGGCCCGGACGCACGGCGCCCTGCTCATCAACGGCTCCAGCGCCGAGGACCCGGACCGCGAGAAGGAGTTGGCGCTCGCGCTGTGCGCCCGCCGCGTGGACGGCCTGATCGTGATCCCGGCCGGGGAGGACCACCGCTACCTGGAGCCCGAGATCCGCGCGGGCGTGGCCACGGTGTTCGTGGACCGTCCGGCCGGCCGGATCGAGGCGGACGTCGTCCTCTCCGACAGCTTCGGCGGCGCCCGGGACGGGGTGGCCCACCTGATCGCCGGCGGCCACCGGCGGATCGGGTTCATCGGCGACGACCCCCGCATCCACACCGCCACGGAACGCCTGCGCGGCTACCGCGAGGCCATGGGCCGGGCGGGCCTGCCGGTGGCCGACGCGTGGGTGTCGCTCGGCGCGACGGCCCCCGGCCGGGTGACGGCGGCGACCCGGTCGATGCTGGAGGGATCCGATGCGGTGACGGCGGTCTTCGCGGGCAACAACCGGGTGACCGTGACGGTGGTCCGCGTCCTGGCGGACCACCCTCGCCCGGTGGCGCTGGTCGGCTTCGACGACTTCGAGCTGGCCGACCTGCTGCGCCCGGGCGTCACGGTGGTGGCCCAGGACGCTGCGGCCCTGGGCAGGGTGGCCACGGACCGGCTCTTCCAGCGCCTGGCCGGCGCCACCCTGCCCCCGTCCCGCATCGAACTCCCCACCCGCCTGATCCCCCGTGGCTCGGGCGAACTCCCGCCGGTCCACTGAGCCCCGAGGAGCGGCGCCAGGGCGTGGCCGATCCCCAGGAGGACCGCCTGGCCGGCCGGTGCGGACGCCTCCTGGAGCAGCCTCGTCCTGATCCGGCACCAGGCCCCGGCCCGGCGGTCCGGGGCCTGGTCCGGGTCCTGGAGCACCTCGATGTCCCCGTCGAACAGGGGACCGGGCAGGCCGTGTTCGCTCAGCAGCACCCGTAACCGGCCGATGACCGGCGCGGTCCCCGTCCCAAGGCGGCCGATGTGCCACCGAACGCTCCGCAGCCCCGGCCGGAACCGTCCGGGCGGGGCTGCGGGTCGGGCGTCGGCGGGGGTACCGGTCAGGCGGTCGCCGTCAGGGTGGCCGAGCGGCGCGGGATGGCGAAGGCGTCGAGTTCGGCGCGGGTCAGGCCCGTCAGGGCGGTGACCTCGTCGGCGCCGACCGCGCCGCAGTCCAGGCCGCGGACCAGGTAGCCGGCCAGGGCCTTCGCGGTGGCGGGCTCGTCCATCACGTCGCCCTCGATCTTGGCCACGTACGCCTTGAGGCGCGCCGCCGCGGCTTCCAGGCCCTCGCGGTAGAACGTGAACACCGCCGCGTAGCGGGTCGGGAGGTGGCCGGGGTGCATGTCCCAGCCCTGGTAGTAGGCGCGGGCCAGGGCGCGGCGGGTGAGGCCGTAGTGGAGCTTCCAGGCCTCGTGGACCTTGTCGGTGGTGCCGATCGGCAGGACGTTCGTCGAGCCGTCGGAGACGCGTACGCCGGTGCCGGCGGCGGCGACCTGCATGATCGCCTTGGCGTGGTCGGCGGCCGGGTGGTCGCTGGCCTGGTACGCGGCGGAGACGCCGACGCAGGCGCTGTAGTCGAAGGTGCCGTAGTGCAGGCCGGTGGCGCGGCCCTTGGCGGCCTCGATCATCCGGGCGACGGTGGCGGTGCCGTCCGAGGCCAGGATGGACTGGCTGGTCTCGATCTGGATCTCGAAACCGATCCGGCCGGGGCGCAGGCCGCGGCTGGTCTCGAAGGCCTCCAGCAGCTTGACGAAGGCGCTGACCTGCTCGGCGTAGGTGACCTTGGGGAGGGTCAGCACGAGGCCCTCGGGGAGGCCGCCGTGCTCCAGGAGGCCGGAGAGGAAGACGTCCGTGGTGCGGATGCCGCGGTCGCGGACGTTGGACTCCATGCACTTCATGCGGATGCCCATGTACGGGGCGTTGGTGCCGTTGGCGAAGGCCTCCGAGACGAGGCGGGCGGCGCGGGCCGCGGCCTGGTCCTCCTCCTCGTCGGAGCGGACGCCGAAGCCGTCCTCGAAGTCCACGCGGAGGTCCTCGATGGGCTCGGAGGCGAGCTTGGCGCGGACGCGGTCGTAGACCGGGACGGCCAGTCCGTCGGGGATGCCGAGCACCTCGGCGAAGGTGGCGGCGTCCGGAGCGTGCTCGTCCATGGCCGCGAGGGCCTGGTCGCCCCAGGAGCGGATGGTGTCGGCGGCGAAGACGTCACCGGGCACGTAGACGGTGTGGATGGGCTGACGGGTGCCGGGGTCGCCCGGGTAGTGACGCGCGAGTTCCGCGTCCACCGGCGCCAGGGAGGCGCTGATGCCCTCGCTGACCGCGCCTGCGAGGCTCGTCGCCACCTTCTCCTGCTGACCCATCGTGCACTCTCCTCTTTTCCGCTTCACGGAAGCTTAGATCCGCATAGCAGAATTTAGCC
Organism: Streptomyces sp. M-16; assembly: GCF_052114405.1. Lineage (NCBI taxonomy): Bacteria > Bacillati > Actinomycetota > Actinomycetes > Kitasatosporales > Streptomycetaceae > Streptomyces > Streptomyces sp. M-16. Next base: position 26,410 of record NZ_JBFRER010000002.1, read on the forward strand.
ACGGGGTTCCGCTCCGTCAATGGTGCCTCCGCCGTCCTGGACAAACGACTCGGGGCCGTGCGGTGACAATCACCACACGGCCCCGGAGGCGGAGAGTACGCAGGTCAGCGAGTGACCCGGGGGTTAGCCCTTGCGCGCCTTGATCTCGCCGGTCAGCTGCGGGACGACCTCGAAGAGGTCGCCGACCACGCCGTAGTCGACCAGGTCGAAGATCGGGGCCTCGGCGTCCTTGTTGATGGCCACGATGGTCTTCGAGGTCTGCATGCCGGCGCGGTGCTGGATCGCGCCCGAGATGCCGGAGGCGATGTACAGCTGCGGGGAGACCGACTTGCCGGTCTGGCCGACCTGGTTGGAGTGCGGGTACCAGCCGGCGTCCACGGCGGCGCGGGAGGCGCCGACCGCCGCACCGAGGGAGTCCGCGAGGTCCTCGATGATGTGGAAGTTCTCCGCGCCGTTGACGCCACGGCCGCCGGAGACGACGATCGCGGCCTCGGTCAGCTCCGGACGGCCGGTCGACTCGCGCGGGGTGCGCGAGGTGACCTTGGTGCCGGTGGCCAGGGCGCCGAAGGTGACGGCGAGCGCCTCGACGGCGCCCGCGGCCGGAGCGGCCTCGACCGGGGCCGAGTTCGGCTTCACGGTGATGACCGGGGTGCCCTTGGAGACACGGGACTTGGTGGTGAACGACGCGGCGAAGGCGGCCTGCGTCGCGACCGGACCCTCGTCACCGGCCTCCAGGTCGATGGCGTCCGTGATGATGCCGGAGCCGATGCGCACGGCGAGGCGGGCGGCGATCTCCTTGCCCTCGGCGGAGGACGGGACGAGCACGGCGGCCGGGGAGACGGCGTCGTACGCGGCCTGGAGCGCGTCCACCTTCGGTACGACGAGGTACTCGGTGAACTCGGGGGCGTCGGCGGTGAGGACCTTGACCGCACCGTGCTCGGCGAGCACGGCGGCGGTGGCCTCGGCACCGGCGCCGAGGGCGACGGCGACGGGCTCGCCGATGCGGCGGGCCAGCGTCAGCAGCTCAAGGGTGGGCTTGCGGACGGCGCCGTCCACGTGGTCGACGTAGACGAGAACTTCAGCCATGGGACTGCTCTCCTGCGATTGCGAAGTGTCTGGGGGCTACTAAGGGGGCTGAAGTTCTTAGATGAACTTCTGGCCGGCCAGGAACTCGGCCAGCTGCTTGCCGCCCTCGCCCTCGTCCTTGACGATCGTGCCGGCGGTGCGGGCCGGACGCTGCGCCGCGGAGTCGACCGCGGTCCAGGAGCCTTCGAGACCGACCTCTTCGGCCTCGATGTCCAGCTCGTCCAGGTCCCAGGACTCCACCGGCTTCTTCTTGGCGGCCATGATGCCCTTGAAGGACGGGTAGCGGGCCTCGCCGGACTGGTCGGTCACGGAGACGACGGCGGGGAGGGAGGCCTGGAGCTGCTCGCTCGCGGAGTCGCCGTCGCGACGGCCGGTCACGGTGCCGTCCTCGACCTTGACCTCGGAGAGCAGGGTGACCTGCGGGACGCCCAGGCGCTCGGCCAGGATCGCCGGGAGGACACCCATGGTGCCGTCCGTCGACGCCATGCCGGTGATGACCAGGTCGTAGCCGGCCTTCTCGATCGCCTTGGCGAGCACCAGGGAGGTGCCCATGACGTCGCTGCCGTGCAGGTCGTCGTCCTCGACGTGGATGGCCTTGTCGGCGCCCATCGACAGCGCCTTGCGCAGCGCGTCCTTGGCGTCCTCGGGACCCACCGTCAGGACGGTGATCTCGGCGTCGTCCGCCTCGTCGGCGATCTGCAGCGCCTGCTCGACGGCGTACTCGTCGAGCTCCGACAGCAGGCCGTCGACGTCGTCGCGGTCCACGGTCAGGTCATCGGCGAAGTGCCGGTCACCGGTGGCGTCGGGCACGTACTTCACACAGACAACGATCCTCAGGCTCACGCCGGCTCTCCTACCGCATCGTCTTTTACTGGTACCGCCTTGTGCAGGCAGCATAGGCGCCTTGTGGGGCGGATCCCGGTCGGGGCGGCCCGCGCTCCGAAGGGAATGTTACTCGTCAGTACACAACGGGTCTTCCCSGGGGGCAAGGCCACTGAACTGTGATCTGGCCAACGCCGCCCGAACCAGCCCCAGCAGGGACGATTCAGTCGCGCAACGCGTTGAAGCGTCCCTGGTGGTACAGCAGCGGCCGGCCCTCGCCCGCCGGGTCCCCGGCCACCGCCTCCGCGATGATCACACGATGCTCACCGGCGGGCACCCTGGCCACCACCCGGCACACCAGCCACGCCAGCACCCCGTCGAGCAGCGGCACGCCGTGCGGGCCCGCGGCCCAGCCGGTGCCCGGGCCGAAGCGGTCCGCCCCGCTGCGCGCGAAGAGGCCGGCCAGCTCCTGCTGGTGCTCACCGAGTATGTGGACGCCGAGGTACTCGCAGTCCCTTACGGCGGGCCAGCTGGAGGAGCCGGTGCCGATGGTGAACGAGAGCAGCGGCGGTTCGGCCGAGACGGAGTTCAGCGAGGTCGCGGTGAATCCGGCGGGCCGGCCGCCGGACTCCGCGGTGATCACGGCGACACCGGCGGCGTGGCGGCGGAAGACGGAGCGCAGCAGCTCCGGCGATCCGGGCCGTGCCGTGCCGCCCCGGGGACCGGGGGACCCGTCGACGGTCCCGGCGGGGGCCGCCCGGTCCGCACCGCCGGTGGCGTCGGATGCGGTGGAGGCGTCAGGGGCGAAAGGTGCGTACGAGGCCGTCGGGAGCGTCGGGGCCGTCATGGGAAGACTTCCTTCTGCCGCGGGGATCGCGGGCGCAGTCGAGGGATCGGGGGCCGGGGGCGTTCAGTGATCCCGACAGCGCGCGCTCGCGTGGCGGACGAGGTCCACGTGGACCCGCCCGTAAAGCAGGAGTTCATACCGCATGGCGTCAGCCTGGCGATCTCACGTGTACACAGTCAAGCCGCGACGGTCAGATGTCAGGCGCGTCACGCTGCGTGCGGGCGCACGGACCGGCGCGCCCGTCATACCGCGGCCCCCAGGGCCGCGATCACGTCCGCCTTGCGCGGCATCCCCGCCGCGCGCCGGACGATCCGCCCGGCGGAGTCCAGGACGAGCACGGTCGGGGTCTTCTCGATGCCGAGGGCGCGTACCAGGGGGAGGTTGCGCTCGGCGTCGATCTCGATGTGCGCGACCCCCTCGACCATGGCGGCGACCTCGGAGAGGATCCGCCGGGTGGCCCGGCAGGGCTGGCAGAAGGCGCTGGAGAACTGGACCAGACTGGCCCGCTCCCCCGGCTCCTCCCCCAGCTCGGCGGCGCCCAGTGGCCCCTGTCCGCCCGCGCCCCGACCACCCTGCTCGCGCCCCTGCACGCCCGCTCCCGTCCGCCCCGTCCGTATGTACGTACGCTGATCGCAGCACCTCTCCGGCGCCGCGCATTCCCCGCGTGACGAGAATCTCCCCGGGCACGGGCGTCTGGGCTGGCCAGCGCGCCGTGTTTGGGGCACCATCCCCATGGTCGCGTACCTACGCTTCCGTAACTTCCGGCCGGGAGCACCTCCCCAGGCAGAAAGCGGGGTCTCCCCACCATGGCTGAGCTCATCTACCCCCCGGTGATCGGCGCCGCGCACACCCTCTTCCGTGCGCTGGACATCCGCATCGACATGAAGGGCACCGAGAACATCCCGCGCAAGGGCGGGGCGGTGCTGGTGTCGAACCACATCGGGTACCTCGACTTCATCTTCGCGGGCCTGACCGCGCGGCCGCAGAAGCGCCTGGTCCGCTTCATGGCCAAGGAGTCGGTGTTCCGGCACAGGGTGTCCGGCCCGCTGATGCGCGCGATGAAGCACATCCCGGTGGACCGCAAGCAGGGTGAGGACGCGTACCAGCACGCGCTGGACTCGCTGCGCTCCGGCGAGATCATCGGGGTGTTCCCGGAGGCGACGATCTCCCAGTCCTTCACCCTCAAGAGCTTCAAGTCCGGTGCGGCGCGCATGGCGCAGGAGGCCGGTGTCCCGCTGATCCCGGTCGCGCTGTGGGGTACCCAGCGGCTGTGGACCAAGGGCCGGCCCAAGAACCTCAAGCGCAGCCACATCCCGGTGACGATGCGCGTCGGCGAGCCCCTGGAGGCCCCGGCCGACCAGTACGCGGGCGCCATCACGCGCCGCCTGCGCGAGCGCGTGCAGGAGCTGCTGGACGCCGCGCAGGCCGCCTACCCGGCCAAGCCCAAGGGCCCCGAGGACTCCTGGTGGCTGCCCGCGCACCTCGGCGGCACGGCCCCGACGGCGGCGCAGGTCAAGGAAGCCGGCTGACCCACCTCCCGGCGAGGGCGGTCCACCGGGGCGCTCGGGCCGCGCACGCGCCGTCGGCCGGCTCACTCCCCGTGTCGATGTTCGAGCGCGACGGGCACCCCCCGCGGATCCTTCCGCCCTTCAGCCGTCCGGCGTAACGTCTTGATCGCGCAGCACGTCACCGGGACGCGGAGGGGGTTCGGCGGTGGGCGGATTCGGGCGGTACCTGGCAGCGGCACTCGCCGCTCGCTTCGCCTCCGAGGGCATGGGCATGGGCGTGGTGCTGCTGGCCCTGGAGCGGACGGGGAGCGCCGCGCACGGGGCGTTCGTACTGACGGCCTGGATGGCCCCGCACGTGCTGGCCGCGCCGCTCGCAGGCTCCGCCGCGGCGCGGGCGCGCCGGCCCCGGCTGTTCTACGCCGGCGCGCTGGCCGGTTTCACGGCCGCTGTGGCGGCGCTGGCGGCGCTGCTGGGCCGGGCCCCGGTGCCGGTGGTGCTGGCGGTGGCGGTACTGGGCGGTTCCTGCGGGCCGGTGGTGACGGGCGGGCTGTCGAGCCTGGTGGCGGGGCTGGTCCCGGAGGGCCCGGCGCGCGACCGGGCGTACGGCTGGGACGCCTCCACGTACAACGCGGCCTCGGTCACGGCCCCGGCGGCGGTCGGCCTGGCCGGGGCGATGCTCTCGGCGGGGCCCGCGATGGGGGTGCTGGCCGTCTCCGCGGCCCTGGCGGCGGCCCTGGCCGCGTCCCTGCCGTACGAGGACCCGGGCAAGGACCCGGGCGGGAGCCCGCGGGAGGACGCGTACGAGGGCCGGGGCGCGGGCCCGCCGGGCAAGGCGCTCCGGCCCGGTCCGGGCGCGGGGCTGGCCACGCTGTGGCGGGTCCGGGAACTGCGGGCGATCACCTCGGCGACGACGCTGGCCTTCGTCGGTGTCGGCGCACTGACCACCACCTCGGTGCTGCTGGCCCGCGGGCTCGGCAGGCCGGGCGCGGGCGGGGTGTGGATGACGGCCTTCGCGGTGGGTGCGCTGGCCGGGTCGCTGACGCTGGGCCGGATGACGTCGGTGGCGCCGGGACGGCTGGCCCGCTGGGCCATGGCGGGTACGGGGGCCGCTCTCGGGGTGGCGGCGTTCGCGCCGTCGGTCGCGCTGACGGCGGCCGCGTTCGCGGCGGCGGGTGTGTGCGACGGGCCGCTGCTGACGGCCACGCTGCGGATCCGCTCGGAGCACGCCCCGGGCGCGGTGCGGGCCCAGGTGTTCACCCTGGGGGCGGGGCTGAAGGTGACGGCGGCTTCGACGGGTGCCGCCCTGGTCGGGCTGGCCGCCGGCGCGCCCGCGTGGACGCTGCTGCTCGGGATCGCCGTGCTGCAGCTCGCGGCCGCCGCGCTGCACCTGCTGGTGTCGGCGCGCGGGCGGGTGGCACGGGTCCCGGCTACAGGGCGGCCGGCAGCTTCCGCCACAGCTCCTGCCGGTCGGCGGACTCCTGGAGGGCCTTGAGCGCGGCGGGGTGCGGGGCGGCGTGGAGCTCGGGGTAGTCGACCTCGCCGAGTTCCGGGCGCACGGGGAAGGCGAGTCGCTCGTGGTCGAGGGTGAACCGGGCGTCGACACCGGGCTTGTTGCCCCGCGGGTCGACGCGCGCCCAGCGTTCGCCGCCGGGCAGCCGCAGGGCCACCAGGCCGTGGACCACCGCACGGGAGCCGTCGTCGTCGGCGAGCAGCTGGTAGCAGAGGGCCGCGGGGATCCCCTGGGCGCGCAGCAGGGCGACGAGGGCGTGGGATTTGGCGTAGCAGATGCCGTTGCGCGTGCCCAGCACGTCGGAGGCGCGCCAGGAGACCCGCGTGTCCCCGGAGTCGGCGGAGTGCGGGATCGTGTCGCGGACGAATTCGAAGGCGGCTTCGGCGTATGAATATGCATTGCCGGTGGCGGTCCACAGGGCGTCGGCGGTTTCTTGTACCAGGGGATGCCAGTGGTCGATGGCTTCGTCGGATGCCAAATAGGCGTGGATATCTGGGTTCTGCTGGATGAGTTCCATGATCCGCAGCATAGGCATGCCTCCGACCGCAGATCAATAGATTTGCGGTTGGAGGCATATATATTCAGTTGTATGCAGGGGAGGTGGCTACCGGGCCAGCTCCTCCTTGAGCGCCTGGAGGAAGCCGTCCACGTCCTCCTCCTGGGTGTCGAAGCCGCACATCCAGCGGACGTCACCGGCCGCCTCGTCCCAGAAGTAGAAGCGGTAGCGCTGCTGGAGCCGGCGCGTGACCTCGTGCGGCAGCCGCGCGAAGACGGCGTTGGCCTGCACCGGGTAGAGGATCTCCACCCCGTCGGTCTCGCGCACACCGGCCGCGAGCCGCTGCGCCATCGCGTTGCCGTGGCGGGCGTTGCGCAGCCACAGGTCCTTCGCGAGCAGCGCTTCCAGCTGCACCGAGACGAACCGCATCTTGGAGGCGAGCTGCATCGACATCTTGCGGATGTGCTTCATCTGCCGGACCGAGTCCGGGTTCAGCACCACCACGGCCTCGCCGAACATCATGCCGTTCTTGGTGCCGCCGTACGACAGCACGTCCACCCCGACCGCGTTGGTGAAGGTGCGCATCGGCACGTCGAGCGAGGCCGCGGCGTTGGCTATCCGGGCACCGTCGAGGTGCACCTTCATGCCGAGGCCGTGCGCGTGCTCGCAGATCGCCCTGATCTCGTCCGGGGTGTAGACCGTGCCGAGCTCGGTGTTCTGCGTGATCGAGACGACCTGGGGCATCGCCCGGTGCTCGTCCTCGAAGCCCCAGGCCTCCTGGTCGATCAGCTCCGGGGTGAGCTTGCCGTCCGGCGTCGGTACGGCGAGCAGCTTGATGCCCGCCATCCGCTCGGGCGCGCCGCCCTCGTCCACGTTGATGTGGGCGGTCTTGGCGCAGATCACCGCGCCCCAGCGGTCGGTCATGGCCTGGAGGGCGGTGACGTTGGCGCCCGTGCCGTTGAAGACCGGGAAGGCCTGCGCGGACGGCCCGAAGTGGCTGCGGAAGATCTTCTGCAGGTGTTCGGTGTACTCGTCCTCGCCGTAGGAGACCTGGTGGCCACCGTTGGCGAGCGCGACGGCGGCGAGCACCTCGGGGTGCACGCCCGCGTAGTTGTCGCTGGCGAATCCGCGCACGGCCGGGTCGTGGTGACGCCGGGCGTCGGTCTTGCCGGTCTCGGTCCTCACGGTTGCGGGGTGAGCCACAGACGCTGTCCGTTCACTTCGGAGGCGGGCCGCTCCCACACGCCGGCGATGGCCTCGGCCAGCTCCTTGACGTCGGTGAAGCCCGCGAACTTCGCATTGGGACGCTCGGCGCGCATCGCGTCGTGCACCAGTGCCTTGATGACCAGGATCGCAGCCGCGGCGCTCGGACCGTCCTCGCCCCCGGCCTTGCGGAAGGAATCCGCCATGGCGAGGGTCCAGGCCTCGGCGGCCGCCTTGCCCGCGTTGTACGCGGCGTTGTTGGCGACCGGCTTGTGTGCGCCGGACTGGCTGATCAGCACGTAGCGTCCGCGGTCGCTGCGCAGCAGGCCGTCGTGGAAGGCGAGCGAGGTGTGCTGGACGGTGCGGATGAGGAGCTTCTCCAGGAAGTCCCAGTCGGCGAGGTCCACGTCGGTGAAGGTCTTGCTGCCGCGCCAGCCGCCGACCAGGTGGACGACGCCGTCGATCCGGCCGAACTCCTTCTCCGTGCGCTCGGCCCAGGCCTTGGTGGCCTCCAGGTCGAGCAGGTCGACGGTGTCGCCGGTGACGGTCGCGCCGCCGTGGGCGTAGCGGGCCGCGTCGACGGCTTCCGCGAGCCGTGCCGCGTCCGCATCGGCGGCGACCACGGTGGCGCCCGCCTCGGCCAGGCGGAGCAGGGTGGCGCGGCCGGCGGGGCCGGCGGCACCGGCCACCGCCACCACCGCTCCACGGAGCGCGCCGTTGCCGTTCCCGGAGCCGTTCATCTGTGCAGCCTCCTGAGGGCGAGTGCTCACGCGTCGGCCCGCTCGGCCGTTGCGGCGTTCAGGGCGGTGATGCCCTTCGTCGAGGCGATCACACCCTTGAGCTTCTTGGCGAGGGCCTCATAGAACATGCTGAGCGGAAACTCGTCCGCGAGCACGTCGTCGACGAGCTTGCGCGGCGGCTGCGTCAGGTCGAGGGCGTCGGGGCCCTTGGCCCACTTGGAACCCGGGTGCGGGGCGAGGTAGGTGGAGACGAGCTCGTACGCCTTGAACCAGTGGACGAGCTTCGGGCGGTCGATGCCGGCCCGGTAGAGGTCCTCGATCTCGGCGCACAGCTGGTTGGTGACCTGCGGGGCACGCATCCAGTCGATCTTCAGCTTGTTGTCCGTCCAGCGCACGACGTCGTGCTTGTGGAGGTACGCGAAGAGCAGCTGGCCGCCGAGACCGTCGTAGTTGCGGTTGCGGTCGCCCGACACCGGGAAGCGGAACATCCGGTCGAAGAGGACGGCGTACTGGACGTCACGGCCGTGCTCGTTGCCCTCGGACTCCAGCTTCACGGCCTCCTTGAAGGCGGTGAGGTCACAGCGCAGCTCCTCCAGGCCGTACATCCAGAACGGCTGGCGCTGCTTGATCATGAAGGGGTCGAACGGCAGGTCGCCGTGGCTGTGCGTGCGGTCGTGGACCATGTCCCACAGGACGAAGGCCTTCTCGCAGCGCTCCTGGTCCTCGACCATGCGCGCGATGTCCTCGGGCAGCTCGATGCCGAGGATGTCGACGGCGGCCTCGGTCACCTTGCGGTAGCGGGCGGCCTCGCGGTCGCAGAAGATGCCGCCCCAGGTGAAGCGCTCGGGGGCCTCGCGGACGGCGATGGTCTCCGGGAAGAGCACGGCGGAGTGGGTGTCGTAGCCCGGGGTGAAGTCCTCGAAGGTGATGCCGAGGAACAGCGGGTTGTCGTACCGGGTGCGCTCCAGCTCGGAGAGCCACTCGGGCCACACCATCTTCAGGACGACGGCCTCGAAGTTGCGGTCGAGGTTGCCGTTCTGCGTGTACATGGGGAAGACGACGAGGTGCTGGAGCCCGTCGGCGCGCTCGGCGGCCGGGTGGAAGGCCAGCAGGGAGTCCAGGAAGTCCGGCACCATGAAGCCGTCCGCGACCCACTTGCGCAGGTCGCCGACGAGCGCGCGGTGGTAGGCGGTGGCGTGCGGCAGCAGCGGGGACAGCGTCTCCACGGCGTCGACGACCCGCTCCACGGCGGCCTCGACGTCGACCGGGGCGGGGGCTCCGGCCGCCTCGAAATCGATCGAACCGTCCTTGGACTGCCAGGGGCGGATCTCCTCCACGGCGGCCTTGAGCGCGGGCCACGCAGGGTGGTCGACCACCCGCGTCCCAGCGGTTATCACGGCACCGCCGGCACCCGGCACAAGAGTTTCCGTCATGTCACTTCCTCCACAGGAGAACCTCACGTCAAGACAGCGTATGCATGTGAGGCTCTCCCGCTCAAGAGGGAATGCGGGAAATTATCCTGCCCGACCCCCTTCTCCACCGAAATTCTTCCCGTTCGTATGGGTGGAAGCCACCAGTCCGCCTAGACGCTCCAAGGATCGGAGGGGTATCCGGGGCGCCTGGGGCACCACGGGTCGAATACCTCACACACCGCCGGCGGAGGGGCCCTGGGCGCCCGTTTTGCCCGTGAAGTGCGGGATCACCTTCTCCCCCCACTGCCGGATGGTCTCCAGGCAGGCCTCCTGCGGCACCGTGCCCATCTGGATCAGGCACATCACCTCGTCGGCGCCCGCCCGCCGCAGTCGCTCCACGTACACGATGGCCTCGTCCGCGCTCCCGTAGGCGTGGTCGGCGTTGAAGGTGGCGGTGACGGTGGGCCGGACCGGGATGTCCAGCTCGTGCAGCCGGGCGACGACCTGCTCGGCGGCCCCGCGCATCCGGGCCCCCTCGTCACCGCCCTCCTCCACCGCCTCGTCCGGGACGCCGGCACCCCCGTACCAGTGGCCGATGGACTGGGCGAAGAAGCGCTGGCCCCGCACCCCGATCCGCCGGGCCTCCCCGGGATCGTCGAGCACGATCGTCGGGCAGAGCACGGAGAAGTGGTCGTTGACGACCGTCGAGACGAACGCGCTGCCGTCCCGGGCCTCGCGCGCCCCGTCGTACACGGCCCGCATCCCCGCGACCGCCTCCGGCCCGGCGAAGCCCATCACCAGCGCCCCGACCCCCAGCTCGGCGGCCCGCACCAGGGTCTCGCCCCGGCTGCACGCGAGGAAGAGCGGCGGGTGCGGCCTCTGGGCCGGGCGCGGCAGGATCGGGTGCGGGTCGATGTCCAGGAGCGGGCCGTGATGCTCCAGCTCCTCCTCCTGCCAGGCCTTGCCGATGATCCGCAGCGCCTCCTCCACCTCGGCCGTGGTGCGCAGCGGGTCGACCCCGCAGAGCGAGGTCTCCTGCGCGGTGCCCCCGCGCCCGCCGCCCAGGTCGAGGCGGCCGCCGGAGAGCAGGTCGAGCATGGCGGCCCGTTCGGCGACCCGGACCGGATGGTTGAAGTGGAAGGGCATGCACACGACGCCGTGCCCGATGCGTATGGTGTGCGTCCGGGCCGCCACATAGCTCAGGAAGACCTCCGGAGCGGACAAGTGGGAGTACCACTTCAAGGAGTGGTGCTCGACGGCCCAGATCCGGTCGAATCCCATGCGTTCGGCGAGCACCGCCTGCTCGACGCAGTCGCGGATCACCTGGTGCTCCCGTTCCACGGTCGGGTCGGCGAGCTGAGCTTCGAAGATGACGGAGAAAATCACGGTGCCTCCAGGATCGCGTCCACTGCCCGGACTCACTTCTATTCGAAATATGACTAGTAGTCAGGCCTCGAACAAGCAAGAGCTCCCGCCGACCGCGTGGGCCGTCCTCGGCCTGCTGTCGTTCCCCGGGGAGCGCACCGGGTACGAGCTGAAGAAGTGGGCGGACTCCTCCCTGCGCTTCTTCTACTGGTCGCCGGCCATCAGCCAGATCTACGCGGAACTGCGGCGGCTGGAGGAGCTCGGCTACGCGGCCTCCGTGCGCCCGGGACCCGAGGAGGTCCGCGCCAAGCGCCGCTACGCCATCACCGACGCGGGGCGCGCCGCCCTGGCCGGCTGGGCCTCGGACACGGCCGAGGCGGGCCCGCCGGTGCTCAAGCACGGGCTGCTGCTGCGCGTCTGGCTCGGGCACCTGTCGGAGCCGGATCGGCTGCGCGCCATGGTGGAGGAGCACATGGACCGCACGCTGGCCGAGCTCGCCGCCGTACGGGAGGCCATGGCGCACGCGGCGGAGGTCCCGGAGTGGGCCTTTCCCGCGCTGGCCCTGCGCTGGAGCGAGCGCCAGCACCTGGCCGAACTGGAACTGGCCGAGGCCCTGCTGGCGGACCTCGCGCAGGCCCGGACCGGCGGCGGGGCCCCGGCGGCCCCCGGCCGTCAAGCCGACGGGGACTCGCCCACGCCCGGGTGACGCGGCAGGGGCTCCCCGGCGCCGCCCGGCGCGCACGGCCCGGTCGGGAAGCGGCCGGGGGGCTTCCGCGAGGCCTTGCACGGCCGGTCCCCTCGTGACCGAGGCGCACTAGCATGCGACTCTCACCGCGCGCGCGGCCGGAAGGGACACCGCGAACGCGCGCCGAGCCGCCGTCGACGGAAGCGAGAGAACCTTGACTTTCCTCACCATCGGTCACCGCGGGGTCATGGGCGTCGAACCGGAGAACACCGTGCGGTCGTTCGTCCGCGCGGAACGCTGCGGGATGGACGTGATCGCGCTGGACGTCCGTCTCAGCAAGGACGGTGCCCTCGTCGTCCTGCACGACGCCGAGGTCGACCGCACCACCGACGGCGCGGGCGCCGTCGCCGACCTGACCCTGGCCGAACTGCGCGGGCTGGACGCCGGCGACGGCGAACGCGTACCGCTCCTGGACGAGGTGCTCGACGCCGTGCGGCCCCCCCTCCTGGTGGCGGTGCACGACCGGGGCGCCGCCCAGGCGCTCGCGGAGCTGGTCGTGCGCCGGGACCTGACCTCACGGGTGGAAGTGGCCTCCGGCGACGGCGGCCTCCTCACCTCCGTCGCCGACCGGGCCCCGGGCGTCCGTACCGTCCTGCGGGTCGCCGGGCACCGCGAGGGCGTCGTGGACCTGGGCCGGGCGGCGGGGGCACGGACCCTCGCGCTCGACATCCGCCGGATCTCCCTGGAGACGGTAAAGGCGGCGCACGCGGCCGGGCTGCGGGTGACGGGCTGGACGGTCAACACGCTGGACCAGCTGCGGCTGGCACGGGCCCTGCAACTGGACGGCGCCGCCACCGACTTCCCGGAGATCCGCAGCACGGGCCGCTTCACGGCGTGAGCGGCCGGTACCGCCGGAACGCCACATCCTCCGCAGCGGTCCCGGTCGTGGTCCTCAGAGGGCCTTGACGAGCAGCTCGAAGGCCAGGTCGTCGCGGAGCGGCACGCCGAAGCGCTCGTCGCCGTAGGGGAAGGGGCTCAGTTCGCCGGTGCGCTCGTAGCCGCGGCGCACGTAGTAGGCGATGAGCTCCTCCCGTACGTTGACCACCGTCATCCGCATCTCCTTGGCGTCCCACGTCTCGCGGGCGTGGCGCTCGGCCTCCGCCATGATCTCCTTGCCGAGGCCGCCGCCCTGGAGCCCGGGGCGGACGGCGAACATGCCGAAGTAGACGTGGTCACCACGGTGTTCGAGCTGGCAGCAGGCGATCAGCTCGCCGGCCCGCTCGACGACGAGGAGGACGGCGTCCGGGTTGGCGATGACCGCGCGGACTCCGTCGGGGTCGGTGCGCTGCCCGTCGAGGAAGTCGGCCTCGGTGGTCCAGCCGGCCCGGCTCGCGTCCCCCCGGTAGGCGGACTCCACGAGAGCCACCAGCTCCGGTACGTCGGCGTCCACGGCGCTGCGGAAACTCAGGGCTGCGGAGGGGGCGGTCGGCATCGGGAGGGCTCCGTTCGGTGCGGCGGCGCGCGCGGGCGCCGGGTGCGGCAGGGAGAGCCTAACGCGGGGCGCCGTGAGCGCGGCGTGAGAGGGCCGCCGGGCGGGCATTCCTTCCGGTGACGCCGACGAACCGGGAGGTTCCGCCGTGCACGGTCCCGCGATGCCCCTCTCCCCCTTCTCCGCCTCCGCCGTCTCCGCCTGGCTGCTGGTCCTGCTGTGCGCCGTGAGCGGTACGTACTGCCTGCTGCGGGCGCGCAGAGCGGAACGGCGGGCGGGCGGGGCGGCGGGGGGCGAGGCGGTGATGGGCCTGGGGATGGCGGTGATGGCCGTGCCGGTGGGGACGGGACCCTGGGGGCCGCCGGTCCTGCTGGCGGTCTTCTGCGCGGCCTCGGTCCACGCCCTGTGGCTGCTGCGCGACGGGGTGCACCACGCGCACCACCTGGTCGGCTCGCTGGCGATGGCCTACATGGCGCTGACGCTCGGCGGCGGGCCGGAGCACGGGCACGGCCGGGCGGGACTGCCGTTGGTGACGGGTGCGCTCCTCGTCTACTACGCCGGGTACGTGCTGCTCGGCGGGGCCCGGCTGGTGACGGCGGGCGGCGGTGCGCTGCCGGCCGCGGCGGGGAGCGCGGCGAAGGCGGGGGCCGGGACCGGCGGCGGCGGCGGAAGCGGGGTGGACGCCGAAGGCGGCGTGGACGACCTCACGCGGGCCTGCCGACTCGCCATGGGGACGGGGATGTTGGCGATGCTGCTGACCATGTGAAGCCCCGCCGGACCGGGAGCCGGACGTGTCCTGCGTCACCAATGACCCGGGAGCGTACCCGCGGGAAGTGCGCCGCTCATAGGCTGGCGGACATGATGGTCCCCGCCGCCCTTCTGCTGCTCGGCGCTCTGACCGCGTTCCTCGCGCCCCGCCTGCTGGCCCGGGCCCGCTGGCCCGAGCGTGAACCCGTCGTCGCGCTGTGGGCGTGGCAGTGCGTGGTGGGTGCCACCCTGTTGTGCCTGGCGCTGTCGATGCTGCTCAGCGCGGCCGCCGCCTGGCAGGCGGTGCGGGGCCGGCTCTTCGCGGCGGCGCCCCACGGGGTGGTCGACGCGTACGGGCTGGGGGCCGAAGGCGGGCCGTGGGCCACCGGGACCGCCCTCGCACTGGCCTGCGGAGGGCTGTGGACCGGGGCGATGCTGACCCGGGAGGTGCTGCGGGCACGGGCCCGGCGGCGCACGAGCGGGGCCGAACTGGAGCTGCGCGCCCCGCTGTTGCCCGGCGAGGACCCCGCGGCGACGAGGCTGGTGGTCCTGGAGGGCCCGCGTCCGGAAGCCTGGTGGCAGCCGGGAGCCGCCCCCCGGCTGGTGGTGACCACCGCGGCGCTGGGCCGGCTCAAGGGCAGCCAGCTGGACGCGGTGCTCGCGCACGAGCAGGGCCATGTGACGGCGCGGCACGACTGGCTGCTGCACTGCTCGCGGGCGCTGTCGCAGGGGTTCCCCCAGGTGCCGGTGTTCGCGGCGTTCGAGGCGGAGATGCACCGGCTGGTGGAGCTGGCCGCCGACGACATGGCCTCGCGGCGTTACGGGCGCCTGACGGTGGCCCTGGCCCTGGTCGGGCTGAACGAGGACCGGGGCGTCTTCGGCCCCTGCCCGACCCAGGCCCACGTACCGCAGCGGGTGCGCCGGCTGCTGACCCCCGTACCCCGTCTCCCGGCGGGGCGCCGGCTGCGGCTGACGGCCCTGGCCACGCTGGTGCCCGCGGTGCCGCTGCTGGTGGCCTTCGTACCGGGGCTCAGCGCGCTGGCCTAGGACGGCGCCCGGGGCGGGCGCCGGTCGCGGGCCGGGGTCAGACCTGCTCGGTGGGGCGCACCAGCAGCTCGGCCACCGCCACGTGCCGGGGGCGGGTGACGACGTAGCCGATCGTATCGGCGACGTCCCGGGCCCGGAGCCGTTCGATCGCGCCGAACCGGCGCGTGAGCGCCTCCTGGACCTGGGGGCTGTTGTGGTCGCGCAGCTCGGTGTCCACGCTGCCCGGCTCCACCACGGACACCCGCACGTGCCGGCCGGCGGTCTCCTGGCGCAGGGCCTCGCTGAAGGCGACGACCCCGTACTTGGTGGCGCAGTAGGCGCTGCTGCCGGCGAAGGCGACGCGGCCGGCGACCGAGGAGACGTTGACGACGTCGGCTACCCGCCGGGCGCCCTCGGCGGCGGCCGCGGCCAGGTGGGGCAGGGCCGCGTGGGTCGTGTTCATCAGTCCGGTCAGGTTGATGTCGACCATGCGCCGCCACTCGTCGGTCGTGGCGGCGGCGGCCGGCCCGAGGATCATCAGGCCGGCGTTGTTGACGAGGGTGTCGAGCCGGCCCAGTTCCGTGACCGTCCGCTCGACGGCCTCGCGCACCTGGGCCTCGAACGCCATGTCGGCGGCGATGACGAACGCGGTCCCCCCGGCGGCCCGCAGGCGCGCGGACAGTTCGTCCAGCCGGTCGGCGCGCCGGGCGACGAGCGCCACGGCCGCGCCGTGGGCCGCCAGGACCTCGGCCGTGGCGGCGCCGATGCCGCTGGAGGCGCCCGTGACCAGGGCGACCGTTCCTTCGAGTACCGCGTCCACGTCGCTTTCCTCCTCCGGCTCGGGAGACCGCTCCACCTGGCCAGAATGCGCCCGTGCGCGGTCGCCCGCCCGGCAGGCGGTGGCACGGCGGCATGGAAGGAAGAATTCCGCTGGAGCCGTGGTGGAGGACGTCCGGAGCGCGGAGAGGAGGGAACGCAGAAAAGAGGGGGGAAGGAGTGCCTGCCCGGGGTGATCCCCCGCGTCACCCCGGGCAGACGGTCCCGCGCGCTGAGTATATTGGCTCGGAGCCAGTCAACGCAGGAGTAAGCATG
Organism: Streptomyces sp. M-16; assembly: GCF_052114405.1. NCBI lineage: Bacteria > Bacillati > Actinomycetota > Actinomycetes > Kitasatosporales > Streptomycetaceae > Streptomyces > Streptomyces sp. M-16. Next base: position 42,438 of record NZ_JBFRER010000002.1, read on the forward strand.
TCCCCGCGCAGCGCATCGGTCAATGAAGAATTGCGCAGACGTTCCCGGGAGCGGCTGCTGCAGGCAACGGTCGAACTGGTCGCCGAGCGCGGCTACGAGGCGACCAAACTCGGCGACATCGCCGACCGGGCGGGCGCGGCCCGCGGCCTGGTCTCGTACTACTTCCCCGGCAAGCGGCAGCTGCTGCAGTCGGCCGTGCACCGGCTGATGCACCTGACGCTGGAGGCGGGGCTGGAGCGCGAGCCGCGCAGCGACGACGGCCGCGAGCGGCTCGCCCGTGCCGTCGACGCGATCCTGGGGCTGGCCCGTGACCAGCCGCGGCTGATGCGGACGCACATGGCGGGGATCCTCCATGCGGACGGGTTCATCCAGTGCCCCGAGCAGCAGCGGCTCGCGGCACTGCTGCGGGACACCGTGGTCCGGTACGGCTCGCAGGACGTGGACACGGACTATCCGCTGCTGCGGGCGCTGCTGATGGGGGCGGTGGTGGCGGTCCTGCTGCCGGGGGCGCCGATGCCCGCGTCCCGGCTGCGGGCGGAGCTGTTCCAGCGGTACGGGCTGGACTGGGAGCTGGGCGTCCCGCCGGACGGCGGACCGCCCGGCGGAACGTTCCCCCGGTAGGTCCGGGCGGGCCCGTCAGCGGTACTCGGGCTGGCTCTGCACGTTGAGCCGGTCCATCCGGACCCACTTGGCGCTCTCGGTGCGCCAGTCGTCGAGCCGCAGCACGTCCAGGCCCTTGGCTATGTCGTTCGAGTAGATGTGGCCGTTGTAGTAGTACGCCGACCAGGAACCGCCGATGCCGAGCTGGTCGGTGCTCAGCGGGCCGCGCTCGAAGTAGCCGATCTCCTTGGGGCTGGTGGAGTCGGTGAAGTCCCAGACGGACACACCGCCCTGGTACCAGGCCTGGACCATGATGTCGCGGCCTCCGCCGACCGGGACCAGCGAGCCGTTGTGGGCCACGCAGTTCTCGGTGTCGGCCTGGGCGCGCGGGATCTTGAAGTAGCCCCTGAAGACCAGTTTGCGCTGGTCTCCGCGGCCGGTGATGTCGTAGATGCCGTCGGCGCCCCGGTTGGGGCCGGTGGCCGCGTTGCAGGTGGCGCCGCCCCCGCCGCCCAGCTCGTCGGTGAACACCACCTTGTCCGCACGCTCGTTGAAGGTCGCGGAGTGCCAGAACGCGAAGTTGACGTTGTCCTGCACCCGGTCGATGACGCGGGGCCGCTCCGGCTCGCTGATGTCGAAGAGGATGCCGTCGCCCATGCAGGCTCCGGCGGCCAGGTCCTGGGACGGCAGCACGGTGATGTCGTGGCAGCCGGTGGTCTTGGAGACTCCGGGGTTGGTGGGCGCGCCGGGGTTGCCGCCGTCCGGGAAGAGCACCGGGAAGGCGACGACGGCGGCCTGGGTCGGCGCCTTCTTCGGGACCTTGACGACCGAGATGCCGTCGTGCGGCGGCTGGCAGTCCGGGAAGGCCTCGCTGGGTGAGTAGGAGGCGACGTAGAGGTAGAGGTCACGGCCCCCCGGCACCAGGGTGTGGGTGTGGGAACCGCAGGCGGTCTCGACGGACTTGATGTACTTGGGGTTCTTCTTGTCCTTGATGTCGAAGATCTTGATGCCCTCCCACGACGACTTCTCCGTGGCGGGCTGCGAGACGCTGTTGCACGAGTCGTCGCTGCGCGAGGAGTCGGTGGAGAGGAAGAGCAGGTCGCCGGAGACGGAGACGTCGTTCTGGCCGCCGGGGCACAGGACCCGGGTGACCACCTTCGGGGACTTGGGATCGGCGATGTCGTAGATCGTGAAGCCGTCGTAGTTGCCCGCGTAGGCGTAGTTCCCCTGGAACGCCAGGTCGGAGTTGATGGTGTTGGGGTTGGCGCTCGGGATGTTGGCCAAGGGCTTGATGTTGCGACTGTGCACGATCTCGTCCTTGCCGGGGATCTCTCCGGGTGCGAGTTCGCGGTCCTGCGCGGGGCCGGCGCTCTGCCGGGAACCCGCTCCCGGTGTGAGGTCGCCGGGGTCGGGGGTGGCGGCCGCCGGTCCGGCGGTGGCCAGGAGCGTAGCGAGGAGTCCGGCGGCGGCCAGGGCCACCCCCAGACTCCGGTGGCGCACTCTGACGGTGTGCAGCGTGGTCACTGTGCCTCCCGTGGGGCCCGTACGTTTCGCTCCTCCTGGGAACGGAACCTGGACCCCGGCAGTATCTTCCTTTCCATGGACATGGCAAACGCATTACTCGGCCGATTCCTGGGGGCGGCCCTGGCCGCCGCACTCCTCCTCACCCTCACCGGCTGCCAGGACGACGACGGCGGCGGCGGACGGGCCGGCGAGGACGCCGCGGTGGTCGTCGCCCCCGGCAAACCGGGCGAGAAGTCCCGCACCCTCTCCCCCGAACAGGCCGCGAAGGAACGTCCCGACGACACCCCCAACGCCGCCGACCAGACCTACGTGCGCCACATGACCGAACACCACCGCCAGGCCCTGACGATGAGCGCCCTCGCCCCCGACCGGGCCTCCTCGGACGCCGTCAAACGCCTCGCCGAGCGCATCACGGCCGCACAGCGGCCCGAGATCGGGGCCATGGAGAAGTGGCTCTCGCGTTACCCGTCGCCCGGCTCCGACGCAGCGGCCCACGACCACGGCGCGATGCCCGGCATGGCCACCGAGCAGCAGATCAAGGAGCTGACCGAGGCCAGGGGCACCGACTTCGACCGGCTCTTCCTGAAGCTGATGACCGCCCACCACGAGGGCGCCGTGAAGATGGCCGGCGAGGCGCTGGCCGGGGGCAACAACGGGGCCGTCGAGGAGATGGCCAACGAGGTGGTGGCCACCCAGACCGCCGAGATCCACCGGATGCGCGCGATGGGCTGACGGGGCGGAGCCCCGGTGTCATGCTGGGAGCACCTGCGGGAGGAGCTCCGCCGTGCTTCGTGTCGCCGTCGTCGGTTCGGGTCCCAGTGGGGTCTACGCCGCTCAGGCACTGGTCCAGCAGCGGGAGGTACCGGGCGTCCGCGTCGACGTGCTGGACCGGCTGCCGGCGCCGTACGGCCTCGTACGGTACGGGGTGGCCCCCGACCACGAGAAGATCAAGTCGCTGACCGGAAGTCTGCGGTCGGTGCTGGAGGACGAGCGGATCCGCTTCCTCGGGAACGTGGAGGTCGGCGGTGGACTCCTCTCCACCGCCCGGCTGTTGGAGCTGTACCACGCGGTGGTGTACTGCGTGGGCGCGGCGCGCGACCGCACGCTGGGCATTCCCGGCGAGGAACTGGCCGGGGTGCACTCCGCGACGGAGTTCGTGTCCTGGTACAGCGGACACCCCGACGCCCGGCCCTTCGACCTGGCCGGGGTGCGCTCGGCGGTGGTGGTCGGGGCCGGGAACGTCGCGGTGGACGTGACCCGGATCCTGGCCCGGGGCGTGCCCGAGCTGCGGCCGACCGACATGCCGCAGCCGGCCCTGGGCGCGCTGGCCGACAGCGGGCTGCGGACGGTGACGATGGTGGCCCGGCGCGGCCCGTCACAGGGCAGGTTCACCACCAAGGAACTCCGCGAACTGGGCACGCTGGCGGAGGTGGACACCCGGGTGGACCCCRCCGAGCTGGCCCTCGACCCGGCCTGCGCCGAACCTGCCGACCCGGCCGCGGCGGCCGCCCTGCCCGCCGTGGCCCGGCGGAACGTGGAGGTGCTGCGCGGATGGGCCCGGGAGGCGCCGGACCCCGGCGCACGGCGGTCGATCTCGCTGCGCTTCTACCTGCGCCCGGTCGAGCTGCTCGGCGGCCCTCAGGACCGGGTGCGCGGGATCCGCTTCGAGCGGACCGCCCCGGACGGCCGGGGCGGGGTGCGGGGCACGGGCGCGTACGAGGACCTCGACGCCGAACTGGTGCTGCGCTCGGTGGGCTACCTGGGCGTGCCGCCGGCCGGGCTGCCCTTCGACGCCGCCACCGGGACGGTGCCGCACGCGGCGGGCCGGGTGCTGCGCGGGGGCCGGGCCTCGGTCGGCGAGTACGTGGCGGGCTGGATCAAACGGGGTCCGACCGGGGTCATCGGCACCAACCGGCCGTGCGCCAAGGAGACGGTGTCCTCGCTGCTCCAGGACGCGGGCCCGCTGGCCCGGCGCGAGCTGCCGGCCGATCCGCTCACCGCCCTGCGCGCGGCCGGCCTGCACCCCGTGGAATGGCCGGGCTGGCTGGCCATCGAGGCGGCCGAGGAGGACCTGGGCCGCTCGCTGGGGCGCCGCTCGGTCAAGATCCCCGACTGGCCGGGCCTGCGCGCCGCGGCCGGCATCGCCTGAGCCGTCCCCCGCGGAGCTCACCCGACCCGATGCCCTACGCCGAGGACGCGTCCGGGGCGGAGGCCCGGTGGCCGAGCCGGGCCTCTTCGGCGGCGGCGGCCAGCAGGACGCCGTCCAGGAGGCCGGGGAAGAGGGTGTGGAGTTCCGTGCGGCGCAGACCGTTCATCTTGGCCGTGCCGCGGTAGGTCTGGCGCACGACCCCGCTCTCGCGCAGGACGCGGAAGTGGTGGGTGGTCGTGGACTTGGTGACCGGCAGGTCGAAGTGCGAGCAGGAGAGCTCGGCTCCGGTGGCCGCGAGGTCGCGCACGATGGACAGCCTCACCGGGTCGGACAGGGCGTGCAGGACGCCTTCGAGGCGGATCTCGTCCGGCTCGGGGTGGGCCAGGGTGCGGGCGGTGTCCCGTTCCGGCATGTCCGGCTCCTCTCGTTCGGATCGGCCTCCGCCGGGCGGCGGCGGACCCCATCGTACGAGAACCGTCGTAGGACAGGTGGGGGTGCGGCGCGGGCGTGGGGAACTCCCGCGCCGCACCCGGTTCACCAGGAGCGGTGGTACTGGGCGGGCATGCGCAGTTCCCCGCCGAGTTCGGCGGCGGCGCGGCGGGCCCAGTAGGGGTCGCGCAGCAGCTCGCGGCCGAGGAGGACGGCGTCCGCCTCTCCGTTGGCCAGGATCTTCTCGGCCTGCTCCGGCTCGGTGATCAGCCCGACGGCGGCCACGGGGAGCTCCGTCTCGTTCTTGACGCGGGCCGCGAAGGGCACCTGGTAGTCGGGGCCGACGGGGATCTTCGCGTGCGGGGCGAGGCCACCCGTGGAGACGTCGAGCAGGTCCACCCCGTGCTCCAGGAGCAGGGCGGACAGCCGGACGGTGTCGTCGGCGGTCCAGCCGTCCTCGTCCAGCCAGTCGGTGGCGGAGATCCGGAAGAGCAGCGGCAGTTCTCCGGGCCACACCTCCCGTACGGCGTCGACGACTTCGAGGGCGAAGCGGGTGCGGTTCTCGAAGGAGCCGCCGTAGGAGTCGGTGCGTCGGTTGCTGTGCGGGGAGAGGAACTGTCCGATCAGGTAGCCGTGGGCGCCGTGGATCTCCAGCACCTGGTACCCGGCGGCCAGCGCGCGCCCGGCGGCGGCGGCGAACTGCGCGGTGATCTCCCGGATCTCCTCCACGGTGAGGGCCCGCGGCTCCGGGTCGCCGTCGCCGAACGGCACGGCGCTCGGCGCGACCGGCGTCCAGCCGTGCGCTTCGGGCCCGACGGGGCGGCCGCCCTTCCAGGGCCGCTCGGTGGACGCCTTGCGGCCGGCATGGCCGATCTGGATCCCCGGAACGGCGCCCTGGGACTTCACGAAGTCGGTGATCCGGCGCAGGGCCGCGACCTGGGTGTCGTTCCAGATGCCCAGGTCGTAGGGGCTGATCCGGCCCTCGGGGGAGATGGCCGTGGCCTCCTGGACGATCAGTCCGGTGCCGCCGGTGGCGCGGGCCGCGTAGTGCGTGAAGTGCCAGTCGTGGGCCACACCGGCGTCGGGGCCGGCGGGCTCGGCGCTGTACTGGCACATCGGCGCCATCCAGACGCGGTTCGGCACGGTCACCGACCGCAGGGTGTAGGGCTGGAAAAGGGCGGCGAAGGCGGCGGGTGCAGCACTCATGGGGGCTCTCCAGATGTCACCGGACGCGCGCCGGGGGCCGGCGCTAAGTACGAGAAACACCGTACTACGAAATCCCTCGTAGTACGAGACTTCACGTACAAGCAAAGCGCCGGGGCGCCGCGCGCCGTCCGGCCGGTGTCGGCGGCCGGGTGCAGACTGGCGGGAAAGCCACAGCGGTGGACGAGGGCGTCCGGAGGTGCCGGCCATGACCGACGTGCTGTTGCTCGCGGGAACGCGCAAGGGGCTGTTCATCGGCCGCCGCCGGGACGCCGGCCCCTGGGAGCTCGAAGGGCCCCTCTTCAACGCCCAGGCCGTGTCCGCCGTGGCCATCGACGGACGGGGGCCCGCACCCCGGCTCCTGGCCGGCGGGGACAGCTCGCACTGGGGGCCGTCCGTCTTCACGTCCGACGATCTGGGAGCCACCTGGCAGGAACCGGCCGCGCCCGCCGTGAGGTTCCCCAGGGACACGGGCGCCTCCCTGGAGCGGATCTGGCAGCTGCAGCCCGCGGGCCCCGAGGCCCCGGACGTGGTCTACGCCGGGACCGAGCCGGCCGCCCTGTTCCGCTCCACCGACCGCGGTGCCTCGTTCGAGCTGGTGCGGCCGCTGTGGGAGCACCCGACCCGCTCCGCCTGGGTTCCGGGCGGCGGGGGCGAGGGCCTGCACACGGTGATCACCGACCCGGCCGATCCGGCGGCCGTGACGGTGGCCGTCTCCACCGCCGGGGTCTTCCGAACCCGCGACGGCGGGGCCCGCTGGGAGCCGTCCAACCACGGGGTCTCGGCGGTGTTCCTGCCCGACCAGCACCCCGAGTTCGGCCAGTGCGTCCACAAGATCGCCCGGGACGCCGGGACCTCCGGCCGGCTCTACCTCCAGAACCACTGGGGCGTGTACCGCAGCGACGACGCCGGCGCCGAGTGGACCGACATCGGCGCCGGACTGCCCTCCGACTTCGGCTTCGCCGTGGCCGCCCACCCCCACCGCCCCGACACCGCCTACGTCTTCCCGCTCAACGCCGACTCCGACCGGGTCCCGGCACAGCACCGGTGCCGGGTCTTCCGCACCGCGGACGCGGGATCCCACTGGGAGCCGCTCTCGAAGGGGCTGCCGTCCGGGGACCACTACGGCACGGTGCTGCGCGACGCCCTGTGCACCGACGACGCGGACCCGGCCGGCATCTACTTCGGCAACCGCAACGGCGAGCTGTACGCCAGCCAAGACGACGGCGACAGCTGGCGGCAGCTGGCCGCCCACCTCCCGGACGTCCTGTGCGTCCGGGCCGCCGTACTGCGCTGAACGGGACCCGCTGTCGGTGTGGGCCAGTAGAGTGATCACCCATGGCAGCAAGACCGTTGAACGAGATCGTCGAGCCGGGCTGGGCCCGGGCCCTGGAGCCGGTGGCGGGTCAGATCGCCGCGATGGGYGACTTCCTGCGCGGGGAGATCGCGGCCGGGAGGACGTACGTCCCCTCCGGCGCGAACGTCCTGCGCGCCTTCCAGCAGCCCTTCGACGAGGTGAAGGTGCTCATCGTCGGCCAGGACCCGTACCCGACCCCGGGGCACGCGATGGGCCTGTCCTTCTCCGTGGCGCCCGAGGTGAGCCCGTGGCCGCCCAGCCTGGACAACATCTTCCGCGAGCTGCACGCGGACCTCGGCACCGGCCGGCCGCTGAACGGCGACCTGACCCCGTGGACCCGGCAGGGCGTCCTGCTGCTGAACCGCGCGCTCACCACCGCCCCCCGCAAGACCGGCGGTCACCGCGGCAAGGGCTGGGAGGCGGTCACCGAGCAGGCGATCCGCGCCCTGGCGGCGCGCGGCAAGCCGCTGGTGTCGGTGCTCTGGGGGCGCGACGCCCGCAACCTCCGGCCACTGCTGGGCGAGCTGCCCGCCGTGGAGTCGGTCCACCCCTCCCCGATGTCCGCGGCCAACGGCTTCTTCGGCTCCCGGCCCTTCAGCAAGACCAATGAGCTGCTGGTCCGCCAGGGCGCGGAGCCAGTCGACTGGCGGCTTCCTGCGGTCGGTTGAACCTTATATGACATTGAGCTACGACATTCCACGGATAAATACGGACAGAAGCCGCCCGAACAGGCCCTGCCCGAACACCTCGTTCCGATAAACCAGTAGCATGCGGCGCCATGAGCTCCCCCACTGGGCCCGCCAACGGCCTGCCCGTACGAATGCCGCGACCCCGCCAGACCGGGCGGCACCGCCGGCCCGAGCCCGCGGTGGCGCCCGAGGGCGCGCCCGCGCTGGTGCTCGCCGTGCCCGGTGCCCCCTCCGCCGCCTCGCGCGGTCTCGCGGAAGAGATCATCAGCATCGGCCGCTCCGAGCTGCCCGGCCTGGACGCCCGGATCGGGTACCTCGAAGGTGACGACGCCGAGGGGGCCGAGTTCCCCTCGCTCTCCGGCGTGCTGACCGCCGTCGCGAACGAGCGGACCGCGCGCGCCGAGTTCGCCCGCGCCGCCGGGCACGAGGTGCCCGCGCCGACCGGCCCCGACGCCGTGGTCGTGCCCCTGCTGGCCGGCCCCGACGGCGACCTGCTGCGCCGGATCCGCCAGGCGCTGATGGACTCCTCCGCCGCCGCCGAGCTGGCCGACGTACTCGGTCCGCACCCGCTGCTCGCCGAGGGCCTGCACGTACGGCTCTCCGAGGCCGGCCTGGCCCGCGCCGACCGGGCCCGCCTGTTCACCGTGGCCACCGCGGCCGACGGCATCATCCTGGCCACCACCGGCGGCGAGGAGGCCGTCCAGGCCGCCGGGATCACCGGCATGCTGCTGGCCGCCCGCCTCGCGGTGCCCGTGATCGCCGCCGCCCTGGACCAGGAGGGCTCGGTGGCCGCCGTCGCCGCCGAGCTCCGCGGCTCCGGATCCGGCCAGCTGGCCCTGGCGCCCTACCTGATCGGCCCCGAGGCCGCCGACGGGCTGCTGGACACCGCCTGCAAGGAGGCCGACTGCGCCGCCGCCGAGGTGCTCGGCGCCTACCCGGCGCTCGGCAAGCTCGCCGTCGCCCAGTACAGCGCCGCCCTCGGGATCACGCTGGGCGCCGCCGCGCACTGAGGTCCCGTACGACGCGGCGAGGGCCCGCTCCCGGGTCCGGGAGCGGGCCCTCGCCGCGGCCGTGGACCGCAGCCGGGGCCCACGGCCCCGGCCCCGGGGTCAGCCGAAGACCACGCAGGAGGCGGCCGGTACGGCGACGGAACCGGCGCGGCGCGGATGTCCGGTCAACGGGTCGACCTCGAACCAGGTGACGTCGCCGGAGCGCTCGTTGGCCGCGTAGAGCCGGCGCCCCGAAGGATCGGCCGCGAGATCGCGCGGCCAGTGGCCGCCGCAGGCGACCGTGCCGGTGAGCTGCGGCTTCTCCGGGCCTCCGGCGAGCGAGAAGGTCACGAGGGTGTCGGCGCCGCGGACGGCGGCCCACACGAAGCGCCCGTCGGACGAGGCCACGATCGCGGAGGGGTAGGCCCGTGCGGCCCCCGAGGCGCCCGCCGAGGCGACCGGAACCTCCCCGATCGGTTCCAGGTGCCCGGAGAGCGCGTTCCAGCGGCAGACGGTCAGCTGCGGCTCCAGCTCGTGCAGTACGTAGACCACCTCGCCCGACGGGTGGAAGGCGAGGTGGCGCGGTCCGGCGCCGGCGCGCAGCACGGCCTCCCCGTGCACGCGCAGCGCGCCGGTGGCCGGGTCGAGCCCGCAGATCCGTACCGAGTCGGTGCCCAGGTCCACGCTGAGCACCCACCGGCCGGTGGGGTCGGGCAGCACCTGGTGGGCGTGGGGTGCCTCCTGCCGGTGGGCGTCGGGGCCGGTGCCCCGGTGGGTGAGGACGGAGGCGGGCCCGCGGAGGGCGCCGTCCGGGGTGAGCGGCAGGCTGCTGACGCTGCCCGAGCCGTAGTTGGCGGTGAGCAGACGGCGCCCGGCCATGGCGAGGTGGGTGGGCCCCGAGCCGCCGACGCGCACGGGCGCCCCCAGGGGCGCCAGCCCCCCGGCCACGGGGCGGAAGGCGGCCGCCGCGCCCTGTTCGGTCTCGCCGACCGCGTAGAGCACGCCGGTGCCGCGGTCGAGCGCGAGGTAGGAGGGGTCCGGCAGCGAGCCCTCGGCCGCCAGCGGGGTCAGCGCACCGGTGGCCGGATCCACGGCCGCGGTGGTGATGCCGCGGCCGCCCCCCGAGGTGAACGAGCCGATGTAGGCCCGGTGTCCGCCGCTGTGGTCCGTGCTGTCCGCGTCGTCCACGGGTGCCCCTTCTCCGCCGTTCCGGATCCGTACGGGCCGACCGTAACAGAAGGTCTAGACCAAATCCTCGCCTCTGGCGCGTTCCTGGGCACCGGCGTGGTGCACGTACGCGGTGGCGCTCGGCCGGTCCTCGTAGGTCCGGTGGAAGACCGGGGTCGCCGCACCGGAGATCGGCGGGACGATCCAGGACCAGTCCGCGCCCACCTCGCGCCCCTTGCGCTCCTCCCTTTCCAGGTGGGAGAGGAACCGCCGGGACTCGGTGTGGTGGTCGGCGATGGTGACCCCGGCCTCGTCGAAGGAGTGCAGCACGGCCCGGTTGAGTTCGACCAAAGCGCGGTCCTTCCACAGCGAGCGGTCGCTGGTGGTGGCCAGGCCGAGCCTGCGGGCCACGGCCGGCAGGAGGTTGTAGCGGTCGGTGTCGGCCAGGTTGCGGGCGCCGATCTCGGTGCCCATGTACCAGCCGTTGAAGGGGGCGGCCGGATAGTGCACCCCGCCGATCTCCAGGCACATGTTGGAGATGGCGGGAACGGCGTGCCAGCGCAGGTCCCAGTCGCCCCAGTCGTCCTGCCGGTCCGGGTGCCGGATCGGCACCTCCAGCACGGCGTCGGCGGGGGTGTCGAACCAGCGGGGCTTGTCGTCGACGCCCTGGACCACCAGCGGGAGGAGGTCGAAGGGGGTGCCGGCGCCGCCCTCCCAGCCGTGCCGCAGCAGGGCCTCGGTCAGCGGGGCGTTGCGGGCGTCCCCGACGGTTATGGAGTGGTGGTCGCCGTAGCCGGCGTAGCGCACCAGCTGCTCGTTCCAGATCAGCGGGCCGGGGCGGTCCGGGGCGTCCGGGGCGAAGACCGTGATCGTCGGGCGGACCCGGCCGCCGTTGGTGGCCTCGCGCAGGTGCTCGAAGCACTCGTCGGCTATGTCCTCGGCCTCGGTGAGCGCGCGGCGGTCGCGCACGCGCAGCGAGTTCCAGTAGAGCCGGCCTATGCAGCGGTTGCTGTTGCGCCAGGCCACGCGGGCACCGTGGACCAGTTCCTGAGGGGTGTGGCGGTAGGTGCCGGTGTCCGCGAGCTCCGCCCGTACCTCGGCGAGGCGGGCCCGCGGATCGCCCGCCTCCGGATTCTCCCGGTGGAAGAGCCGGATGAACTCCTCGGCTTCCTCCCACACCTGCGCGGCGCTCGCGTACTGCTGGAGAATTTCCATTCCGACCGGTTACCCCCCGTCCGACCAGATCCACCCTGTACGTGCCGGATGAATGTGCAATGAACAATGACCCGTTGTACATGTCGCAGGTGAGTGCCGTGAGCGGCGCGAGTACGGACCACTCCTCCGAGTGGTCTTCGCCCGTTGTCCTGCGGTGAGGGCTCCAGCGGTCGTACCATCCGCCGCAGCCGGGGAGCCGGGCGGGCCGGGGGCCGGGGCGGTCGGCGGTCGGCCGTCAGTCGCAGGGACGGCTCATGAACAGGGCGCGCTCCCCCGCCGTCCAGGGCGACGAGGGTCCGGGCGTCCTCCTCCTCGTCCCCGCCGCCGCCATCCGGTCCCCGGGCCTTGCGGTGCGGTGCCGGAGCGTCAGGCCCCGACGGTGGCCAGCGGGGCGCGGGGGTCGGTGCGCAGGGGCGCGGCGAGGGCCGTCAGGGCCTCCTCCAGGCCGTGCAGGTGCGCCAGCGCGGGCTCCGCGGCGGCCGGGCGGGGCGCGGTCCGCGGGGCCGCGGGCCCGGCGGTGCCCTGCGGGGCGGTGAGCGCCTCGACGGCCGCCTCCACGCGCCAGCAGGCGGCGGCGAGCCGGGCGTCGTGCGAGGCCTGCGGGTCGGCGGCGACGGCCACGAGCCCGCGCACCTCGCGGGCGCAGTCGTCGAGCAGCGCCAGCACCTGCCGGGCGCGGGCCTTGCGGGCGCGCAGCGGGCTCAGCGGGTGGACCAGCGGCGCGAGGGCCATCCGCACCCGGCCCAGCAGCAGCTCCAGCTCGGCGGCGTGGGGGGCCGGATCGGCGTCCGGGTCGCCCGCGAGCCGGTCGAGGGAGGCGGCGGTGGACGCCCGTACGCAGTGCAGCGCGCGCTGGATCCAGGCGTCGTTGGCGGCGTGCGTGGTGACCGGGAGGACCAGGATCACGGCGAGCGACGCGCCCAGGGCGCCGACGGCCGTCTCCTGGAAGCGGAGCAGCAGCAGGCCGGGGTGTAGGACGCCGAGGAGCCCGTAGAGGAGGCCGGCCATGACGGTGACGAAGAACATCATCCAGGAGTACGAGGGCGCGGCCGTGTAGAAGATGCCGAAGACGCAGACCGCGACGAGGGCCGCGGTGGGCGCGGGCGCTCCGTGCAGCGGTACCGCGATCAGCAGTCCGGCCGCGATGCCGATGACGGTGCCCAGCACCCGGCGGAAACCGCGGACCAGGGTCTCGCCGCGCGAGGCGGTGTTGACGAAGATCCACCAGGCGGTGCCGACGGCCCAGTACCAGCGGTCCTCTGACAGCGCCTGGCCGACGGCGAGTGCGAAGCCGCAGGCGGCGGTGGCCTGGAAGGCCTGCCGGGTGGTGGGCCGGGCCAGACCGGTGCCGGGCAGGCCCGGCGGGGCGGCCGGGGGCGGGGTGCGGCGCTCGATGGGCCACAGGACGAAGCGCGCGGCCCCCGCGGACAGCAGCGCCAGCCCGACGGCCGCGAACAGTTCCGGGAGCTGGGCGGGCACGGCGTGCAGGAACTGGGTGACGAAGAACATCATGAAGGCGAAGACGCCGAGGGCGTGGCCGCGCGGTCCCCAGCGGCGGGCGTACACCCCGGCGAAGACCACGGCGAGGAAGCCCGCGTCCCGGGCCTGCGGCATCCCGTGCAGGCTGGTGGCCAGCGCCAGGACCGGGAAACCGGCGGCGGGCAGCAGGGCGGTGGTCACCCGCTGGGCGCGCACGTCCGCGTCGAGGACGGTGAACAGCGCCAGCAGGGCGGCGAGTCCACCGGTGATGGAGGCGGTCAGGGAGAGGCCCGCCAGTTCGGCGGCGACGACGGCGAGTCCCACGCCGACGACCGCGCGCAGCGAGTTCCTGAGTCTGGTGCGCCCCGGGTCCGGAGCCACGAACATTCTCTTCACGGCGGTGTGCCGCCCCCCTTGCGATGGAGCACGCCGGGCCGCCTATCGCCCGGGGGTGGTGGGCGGTGTGGGGGCACGGCGAAGGCGCCACGGTCCGGACCGGCCTCGTTGCCGTCCGGCGCTGCGTGGCGCCGTAAGTACATGGATACGCCACAGATAACCATCCGGAGGCCCACTGGCTCAAGCGGGCCCCCTGCCACTGGGCCATTGGCACAGCCGGAGCGGCCGGAAATCGACCGGGATCCGGCCGGCGGACCAGAACGGCCCGAGGGCGGGTACGTTCGGCCGTACGGGGTGCGGCTCTGGCCACAGAGGCTGCGACGGGGGCCGTACCCCGGCGGGCCGCGCGGGGGCGTCAGCCGGTGTTGGGGGCCACCGCGGTGAAGAGGGCTCCGTCGGGGTCGCGCAGGGTGACGGAGCGGCTGGTGCTCGTGGTCTGGACCGGGGAGGCGACGGTCCCCCCGAGGGCCGTCGCCCGCTCGACGGCGGCTTCGAGGTCGGGGACCTGGAAGTGGGTGTGCCAGCGGGGGCGGACGTGCGGATCGGGGTCCGCCTCGACGGCGCCGCCGGTGATCCGGGCGACGGTGTCCCGGCCGTGCCGCAGGACCACGCGGTCGTGCTCGTAGGAGACGGTGCAGCAGCCGGCACTGTCGTCGGCCCAGTCGAGCACCTGGCCGTAGAAGATCGCGGCGGCGAAGGCGTCGCGGGTGCGCAGTTCGAGCCAGGCGGGGGCGGAGCCCCGTCCGACGCTCCAGTCGGGGATGACCCCGCCCTGCCAGAAACCGAAGACGGCACCGTCGGGGTCGGCCGCCAGGGCGGCGCGGCCCGTACCGAAGGGGAGCGGGCCGACGGCCACGGTCGCACCGCGCTCGCGCACGCGCGCGGCGGTCACATCGGCGTCGTCGACGGCGAAGTACGGGGTCCAGCCCACGGGGAGACCGGGCGAGGGGGCCGGTGCGCCGATGCCCGCGACGGGCGTCCCGTCCCGGAAGGCGATCGAGAGGCCGTCCCCGGTGCCGCGGAACTCCCACTCCATCACGGCGGCGTAGAACTCCTGGGCCGCCGGGAGGTCCCGGGTCATCAGGCTGACCCAGCAGGGCGCGCCCGCGAGCTCATGGCTGGATGTCGACACCGGTCCCACGTCTCCTCTGCCGCGCGGCGTACGGAACCGGCCCACCGTAGCCCCGGCGGGCCGTACGGACGGTGAGGCTCGGCAGCACCTGCCCGATCGGACGCAGCGCGGCGGGCGACGGCCGGGGCGGCGGGGAGCGCCGCCCCGGCGGGAGTCGGGGCGGCGTGCGGGTGCCGACCGGTTTCAAGGCGGGCATACCTTTCATACGTGCGGACATATGCGCGCTCGGCCTTGGGTTGAAGGGATCATCCGGTGGCGTTTCCTCACATTCCTCAGATCGGCGGACGCGAAGCCTCCGCCCCGTGCGCGACCGCGTGGGCGGTGGGCGTGGTGATGGTGGTGACTCCTTGTCCGGCACGGGAGGCGCACCGCGTACTGGCCGCCGCGGCCGCGGCGGCGCACATCGGCGTCGAGGGGCTGGCGGCGGCGATGGCCGCCGCGGCATGGGGCGTGAAGGCGCCCAAGAGAGTGGAGCGGGCCCTGCGACGGGCCGTCGAGGCGGCCCGTACGGCCGGGGCCGACGGGGCGGGAACCTCTCCGGCCCGGCCGCTGGTGCCGAGCCGGGAGCGGACGCAGGAGGCCCTCGGCCGCTTCCGGGGCTGCCGGGCGTGGCTGTGGGCCGACCCGGCGGACGCGGCCGCCCGCCGGGCGATGGACGACGCCACGTACACGCTGTGCGTGCTGATGGGCCGCCCCACGGCGCACGAGGCGCTCCGCGCCGCGGAACTGCGCCTCGCGGACGGCGCCCACCACGCTCCGCGGGGAATGGACGAGACCGGCCTCGCCGTCTGACCCCCCGGTCCGGGGGCTCCTGACCGGGGGCCCCCTTCCGGGACGCCCCGGCCCGGCGTCAAACCTCCCGCGCGACGGATTCCCCCGGTCGGCCGAAGTCCGGTGGCCGCTCGGCCGATCGGGGGCTCTCATGGGACAGCGGGCGGTTTTCCGCCCCACCCACGCAAGCGCGGAAAGGCGTCCTCATGTACGAAATGCGCGCTGAATCCCCGGACGGCCGGGGTGAGCTCCTGTGGCACGTCCTCGCGAAGGAACCTTCCTCCGGCACCCTTTGCGGCCGGCACGCCCCGCCACCGCCCGCCGTCCCCGCCATATCCGCCGAGACGACCGGCGAACGCTACTGCGCACCCTGCATGGCGGCCTTCCGCTCCGCGGTGCAGGCCCATGCCGACAAGGCCCTGAGCCCCGAAGCCGCGTAGCCGGCCGCCCGGCGCGCCCCCCGCACCCGTCGAGCCCCCGCGGGCCCGGACACCGGAGGTCCCCGGTGTCCGGGCCCCCTGCGTGCGCCGTCGCCCCCGGGGAGACGCCCGGCGGGGCTCCCGACGGCAGCTTCCCTCCGTCTTCCGGCCCGTCCCGGGTTTGCCGGGCGGCAACGCGGGCAGCCGCACCAGCACACGCACGTGGGGTACGCACCCTGCGCGGGGGCCCCGGATCGGAGGCCGGAGATGTCCACGAGCACGTTGATAGCGGTGATCGTCGTCGCGGCGGTCCTGGTGGTCGCGCTGACCGCGACGATGTGGATGCTGGCACGACGGCGGCACCTGCGCGACCGGTTCGGGCCGGAGTACCAACGCACCGTTGAGGAGAAGGGCGGCGCGCTGGCCGCCGAACGCGACCTGCACGCCCGCGAGGAACGCCACGACCGGCTCGACATCAGGGAACTTCCCCCCGAGCGGCGCCGTGAGTACGCCGACTCGTGGGGCAGTGTCCAGGAGCACTTCGTGGACCGCCCCGAGGGTTCGGTCGCCGAGGCCGACGAGCTGGTCTCCCGGCTGATGCGCGAGCGCGGCTACCCCACGGAGGGGTACGACGGACAGCTGCGCGACCTGTCGGTGGAGCACGGACGCACCCTCGACCACTACCGCGCCGCGCACGACGTCAAGGTACGCAGCGGGACGAACGGGGCGACGACGGAGGAGCTGCGCGGGGCGATGGTGCACTACCGCGCCCTGTTCGACGACCTCCTGACGGACCAGAGGAGTCGATGACATGCACACGAACGAAGGCAAGCAGATCCGGGCTCCCGAACCGGGAGCGCTGACGACCGAGGACCTGGCCCGTCCGGAGACGGGCGGGGAAGCGGAGGAGCGGAAGGCGGCCGTCTATCCGGGCGAGGCCACGTCGGTCGGACCGGACGAGGCGGACATGAACGACAGGGCGGACGGGCCCGCGGGGACAGAGCGTACTGCTCCCGCGGGGACAGAGGGTACTGCTGAGGCCGAGGCGGGTGACGCGGCGGAAGGGACCGCTGCCCAGGAGGCCGACGGGCCCGGCACCGCGGACGAGCCGCTGCTCTCCCCCGCGGACGCGGACGCCTACCGCACGTCGTGGAGCGAGATCCAGGGCCGCTTCGTCGACGACCCGAAGGAGGCCGTCGAATCGGCGGACAACCTGGTGGCGGAGGTCATGCGGACCCTGGCGAGCAGCTTCTCCACGCACAAGCAGGAGTTGGAGGGACAGTGGGACCGCGGCGAACAGGTCCCGACCGAGGACCTGCGTCTGGCGCTCCAGCGCTACCGCTCCTTCTTCAACCGCCTGCTCAAGACCTGACCCCGAAGCCCGTTCAGGCGTCGTCGGGGACGCGGAGGTGCAGTACGCAGATGTCGTCGCGGTGGCGCGGCCGCAGGGCGGCGAGGGTCCGGGCGAGGGTTTCGCCCCGGCCCTCGCGCACGAGGCGCAGGGCGGTATCGGCGAGCCGGGCGAGGCCGGTTCCGATGTCCTCCCCCGGCTCCTCCACGAGGCCGTCGGTGTACAGCAGCAGGTGGTCCCCGGGCAGCAGATCGGTCACGGACTGTCCGTACTCGGACCCGAAGGCGGCGCCGAGGAGGACGCCCTTCGGCTGCGGGAGGAAGCCCGCCTCGTCGCCGCGGATCAGCAGGGGCGGCAGATGCCCGGCCCGTACCCAGGTCAGGCGCCGGTCCGAGGGCCGGTAGCGGCCCATCACCATGGTGGCGGTGGCGCCCCCGGACGACGGGTCGGCGGCGGTGTGGAGCAGCAGCCGGTTGAGCCTGGCCAGGACGTCGGGCAGCGCCGACCCCGTGACGGTCATTCCCTTGGTGGTGAACCGCAGCTGGGCCATGGTGCCGACGGCGGGCAGCCCGTGGCCGGCGACGTCCCCGACGACGAACAGGGCGCTGCGGTCGGGGAGTTCTATGGCGCTGTACCAGTCCCCGCCGACGTTGATCCCGCTGTCGGCGGGCGCGTAGGCGACGTCGACACAGAGGCCGGCGAGTTCCAGGGACTGTTCGGGGATCGGCAGCAGGGTGTTCTGGAGGCGGGCGGCGAGCGCGCGCTCCGCTTCGAACCTGCCGCGTTGGACGAGGACGTCGCGTTCGCTCTCCAGCAGGGCGCGTTCGGCGTCCTGCCGGGCGGTGACGTCCTGGAGGAGCCCGTGGACCTCGACCGCGCGGCCGTCGGCGTCGGGCTGCGCCTCGGCGACCATCCGGACGTGGCGCACGCCGTGGGCGGTGGTGATGCGGAAGACCTCGTCCACGGGCTCCGCCCGGTCCAGCAGCCGGGCGAGGGCCGCGCTCACCGCCGGCCGGTCCGCGGTCGGCAGGTGCCGGGGCAGGTCCTCCAGCCCCACGGGGCCCAGGACGGGGTCGCGGTCGAAGATCGCGTAGACCTGCTCGGACCAGACGGCGGTCCGCGCCACCGGGTTCCAGCCCGCCCAGCCGAGGTTGCCCAGCCGCTGCATGTCCGCCAGGCGCCGGGCTTCCCGCTCGTCGCCGTCGTGCCGGACCCAGGACACGACCAGGTGCTCCCCCAGCACGGTCGCCCGGACCGTGTACACGGACCGCTTCGGTACCCCGGCGAGCACCTCCTCGTAGATGAACGGTTCGCTTTCGTAAGGCCTTCCCGTCGTCAGCGCGTCCAGGTAGCCGTCCCACACGGCGGTGCCCGCCACGGTGGGATACGTCTCCAGGACGCGCAGGCCCACGAGTTCCCGGCCCCGGCGTCCGGCCACGTCGACCGAGTCCGGGGCGGCCGCGTCGATCCGGTAGTCCTCCACTTCGCCGGAGGCCCCGCGCAGGGGGGTGAGCAGGACGGTGGGCGCGGACAGGGCGTCGAGGACCCGCTGGACGGCGTCCGCGTCGACGGGGGCCCCACCGGGCTCCGCCGTGTTGCCGGTCGCGGTGGGGCCGGAGTGTTCGAAAGCGCGGAGCGGGCCGCCGCAGAGCCGTACGGCGCGCCGCAGCAGGTCCCTGGTGGGCGGGTCGAAGGGCCCCGGTCCGGTCCGCAGGAAGCCGATGACGGCCCCGGGCAGCCCGTCTCGGGACAGGGGCAGCCAGGCGCGCGCGGGCCAGCGGTCCGGTGGGCCTATCAGCAGGTGGTGCCGGGCGTCGCGGACCGGATCCTGCAGCCACACCGGCTCGCCGCCGGTGAGGGCCTGGAGAACCGCGAGCCCGACGAGCGGCGGGAGGTGGCGCCATTGACCGGCCACCACGTCGCCCACGCCGGCGTGACCCACCAGCTCCAGGGTGCCGCCCGGGGTGGTCACGTAGATCATCACGGCGTCCAGGTCGGGGACCTGCGCCTGGGCCAGCTCCCCGCGGAGCAGCTCGGCGACGTCGTCGCCGGTGCGCGCGCACACCAGCCCTTCGGCCAGCCGGGCCAGGAGCGTGGCGGCGGCCGTCGGGCCGGGGGTTGCGCGGGTACGGGGGGACGACCTGGTCGGCGTCGGCACGGGCACCGGCACCGGCACCGGCGGATCCGGCGGGGACGGCGGCGGGGAGTCCGCGCCCGCCCGGCCCAGGGTGATCCAGCACTCTTCCAGGACGCTCCGGCCACGCCGCGCGGCGTGCTCGACGAGCCGCTCGTGGGCGGCCTCGGCGGAGATCCCCAGCCGGCCCATGAGCACGCCTTCGGCCCGCTCCACGACCACCGCGGTCGCGATGGCGCCCTTCAGGTCCACGACCTCCGAGCGCAGCCTGGCGACGGTCCTGGCCAGTGCGAGGACCTCGGGTGCCGTGCCGTTGCCGACGGACGCAGCATCGCTGTCCATGCGACGAGCATGGCACGTGTGGCGCCCCGGTGGTGGCCCGCCGGTCAGGCGGGGTGCCCGGGCCGCAGGTCACGGACGTCCTGGTAGCGCAGCACCGGGGACGGCGGGCCCTTCCCGGGCGGGCACTCCTCGACGGGCGACAGGACGAAGCCCACGTGGTCCCCGCCCCCGACGCACCGCTCGACACGGCCGGTGAACCACGTGCGCACCTCGTTCAGCACCGGACTGCCCTCCCGTCCGGGCCGCCAGCCGGTCCGGGCGAACTTGTCCTCCCGGTCCCCCGTCCGCCCGCCGAAGAGCTCCGCCAGCGCCCGTTGGTCCCGCGACAGCAGGTGCACGGTCAGGTACGCCGCCCCGCGCGCGACCCGGTACGTGTGGTTCGCCGTGGACAGCCAGACGACGAAGCGCGGCGGGTCGATGGAGCACTGGGAGGCGAAGCCGACCAGGCAGCCCGCCCGCGCCCCGTCGGCCGCGGCCGTGACCACGTACACCGGGCCGTCCAGCACCTCGGTGAAGGCATCCAGCCCCGCCACGGCGCCACCTCCCTGGGCCGGCGGTTTCAGGCCCCTGGTCCGCGGCTACCCGGCGCGGCTCCCGGCAATCGGGCCGGATGCGCTCGCGGTCCTGCTCGCGGTCCTCTGGGCCGCCTCCGAGCAGCAGTGCGGCGAGCCGGGGCGGGCGGCCCGCAGGCTCCGGGAGACCGTTCGCGCACGGGACGAGGCCTGAACGGGACACCGGCCCCGGTGGCCGGACGGCACTCCGCTCGCCGGGGGGCGGAGCGGCGGCGACGATGAGAAGGTGCACGGCGCATCGGTGGACGTTCTGGTCGCGGGCGCGGGCCCGGTGGGCCTGACCGCGGCGATCGAGTTGCGCCGGCGCGGGGTCGGCTGCCGGCTCGTGGAGCGGCTGCCGGAGCGGATGCCGTACGCGAAGGCGGTGGGCATCCAGCCGCGCACGCTGGAACTGTGGGACCGGATGGGGCTGGTGCGGGCCGTGCTGGACGCCGCGATCCCGATGCGCGGGCAGCTGACGTACGTCGACGGCCGGGAGCAGGACCGGTTGGAGATGGCGCTGCCGGCGGGCGTCCCCTACGGTTTCGCCGCGCTGCCGCAGAACGAGACCGAGCGGCTCCTGGAGGAGTTCCTCGCCCGTTTCGACACCCGGATCGAGCGGCGCACCGAACTGGTCTCCTTCGCGCAGGACGCCGACGGGGTGACCTGCCGGCTCGTCGGACCGGACGGCGAGGAGGAGGTGCGCACCCGGTTCCTGGTGGGGTGCGACGGGGCCCACAGCACGGTCCGCAAGGGGCTCGGCCTCACCTTCGAGGGCGCGGCGTTCCCCGAGGAGTACATGCTGGCCGACGTGGTGGTGGACTGGGACCTGCCCCACGCGTACGGGGTCCGGTCCCTGCACCACGATGCCACCGGCGCCGTGGACGACCTGCTGGTGTGCATTGCGCTTCCGGGTCCGGGCCGGTACCGGGCGTCGATGCTGGTGCCGCCGGAGCTGTCCTCCCCGTCGGTCGGCGAGGACGGGGTGGCACACGGTCTGGAGGGTGGCCGGGCTCCCGGGCTGTCCCACGTGCAGGCGGTCCTGGACCGTCTGTCGCCGCAGCCGGTGACCGCCTCCGGCCTGCGCTGGTCCTCGGTCTTCCGGATCAGCCACCGGATCGTCGACCGGTACGGGGACGGGCGGGTCTTCGTCGCCGGGGACGCGGCGCACATCCATCCCCCGACCGGCGCGCAGGGCATGAACACCGGTATCCAGGACGCCTGGAACCTGGCCTGGAAGCTGGCCCTGGCCGTCGACGGGACCGCGCACCCGCAACTGACGGCCAGTTACGACGCCGAGCGCCGGCCGGTCGGCGAAGAGGTCGTCGGGCGGACCGTGCGACACGCGAACCAGGGCATGCGCGCCGGTGGCGAGGACCTGACCACCGTACTGATGCGCGAGGCGCAGCTGCTCGTCACCTACCCGGACAGCCCGCTCGTGCGCCCGCCGGATCCGGACGGCGCCGGCCCCGGACCGCGCCCCGGCGATCGCGCCCCCGACTGCGCCGGGCTGATCGGGCGCATCGAGAGCGGGCCCCTGCGCCTGCACGAGCTGTTGCGCGGCAGCGAACACGTGCTGCTGGTCTGCGCCGACGGCCCGCAGGCCCCCTGCGTCCCCGAACTCGCCGCACTGACCGGCGGGTTGCCCGCGGGACGGCTCACGGCGTACGCGGTCCTCACCGAGGGCGGGACCGCGTCCGCCTGGGCCCCGATGCCGGTGTACCTCGACGGACTCGGCGAGTTCCACCGGGTCTACGGGGTCCGGGAGCCGACCGCCTTCGTGGTCCGGCCGGACGGCCACCTCGGGGCCCGGCTGTGCCCGCCGACGGCCGGGGAGCTGTCGGCGTACCTGTCGGGGGTGTTCGGCAGCTGAGCCACCGGCGCCGGGCCACCGGCGCCGGGCCACCGGGTCGCGGTCCTAGGAACTCTCCGGGACCACGGCCGGGGCCGGAACCCGGCGGACGACGGCGGCCATGCCGGCGGCGCCCAGCACGGCCAGCAGGGCGGCCGCGCGCAGGACGGTCTCGATGGCGGGGCCGTCCGAGGCGGCCCCCGCGACGGAACCGCTGATCACCTCCAGGACGGTGGAGGCGACGGCCACCGCGACGGCCCCCAGCAGGACGAGGGAGGTCAGGACGAGCCCGGAGGCGGCCGCGAGGCGACCGGGCGGGACGTAGGACTGGGTGGCGACGTTGGTCAGTGCCCAGGCGAGCCCGACGCCGACGCCGACCACCGCGAACACGGCGGTGTAGACGACGAGCGAGGTCACCAGCGTCAGGACGAACAGGCTGACTCCGCTCAGCAGCATCCCGGCGGCCATCAGCCGCTCGGGGCGCACGCGCAGGGCGAGGTGGCCGGACCAGTAACTGGCGGCGCCGGCACCGACGGACAGGGCCAGGAAGATCAGTCCGGAGTCCAGGGGCGAGAGCCCGCGCGCCTGCTGGAGGTAGAGGGCCGAGAACACGGCGACGAGGCAGTACACGACGTTGGACAGGGATCCGGCGAGGGTGACGGCGACGAAGGGGCCGTTGTGCAGGAGTTCCAGGTCCAGCAGGGGCTGCGGGCTGCGCCGCTCGATCAGGACGAACACGGCCAGCAGGGCCGCACCGCCGACGAGGCAGCACAGGGTCGCCGGGGAGCCCCACCCCCAGTGCGCGCCCTGGTCCACGCCGGTCATCAGGGCCGTCAGGCCGCCCGCGAGCGTCACCACGCCGGGCGGGTCCAGGCCGCGCCCGGCCTCCTCGTCCCGCGTCTCGGGAACGAAGCGCAGCAGGAGCAGGGCCGCGGCGAGGGCGAAGGGCACGTTGAGCAGGAACACGGCGCGCCAGCTGACGTGCTCGGCGAAGGCCCCGCCGACGAAGGGTCCCAGGGCGGTGCCGACGGCGCTGAAGGCGAGGACGGTGCCGACGGCACGGCCCTGCCGTTCGTCGCGGAAGTACGCGGTGACCACGGCTACGGACACGGGAAGGATCAGTGCGGCGGTGCACCCCTGCACGAAGCGTCCGGCGGTGAGCCAGGCGGTGTTCCGCGCGGCGGCGCACACCACCGAGACGAGGGCGAAGCCGGTGAGCCCGCAGACGAGCACCCGCCGCCTGCCGAAGAGGTCGGCGGACCGGCCGCCGGTGACCATCAGGGCGCCGAGGGTCAGCATGTAACCGCTGACCAGCCATTGGAGGTTGGTGGTGGGGGTGTCGAACTCGCGCCCGATGACGGGCAGCATCAGGTTGAGGGCGAACCAGTCCATCTGGACCAGCAGCATCGAGATCGCGGCGGCCGCGATCACCGCCCGGTCCCGGCCGTGGAACAGCCCGCGCCTCCCGTTCGCCGCCGCCGGCTTCGTCATTCCGTCCTGCCCCGGCCTACGCTTCGTCCGCCGTCGGCACGCAGAGCACCGGGACGGGCGAGAGGTGCAGCAGCTTGTGCGGGGTGGAGCCGAGGAGGGCGCCGCGGATCGGGCTGTCGCCCCAGGTGCCGACGATGATCACCCGGGCGTCGTGGCGTTCGGCGGCGTCCAGCAGCGCCTGGGCGGGCTTGTCGTCGACCACCTCGACGGTGGAGGGGACCCCGGCCTCGTCGGCGGCCTCGACGGCCCGCGCCAGGGCGCTGCGGCCGGCCTGGAGGACGGCCTCGCGGTGGGCCCGGTACTCCTCGCCGGTGGCTCCGGGCGCGGCGGCTCCGTAGACGAGGACCAGCGGTTCCCCGAAGGCGGTGGCGACCTCCAGCGCGACGCGCAGGGCACGTTCGGCGCCGGGGGACTCGTCGTAACCCAGGACCACGGACATCCGGCCTCCTCAGGACTTCCCGGCGCGTACGAGGGCCGGGTCGACCACGCCCCGGCGCTCCTGCCAGAACCGGCCGTCGCGGATCCGCCAGAAGCACATGAGGAGGAAGCCGGCGACGGCGATCCCGATGCCGATGACGAGGGGCGGGCCGAGGCCGAACCAGGAGACCCCGCCCGCGGAGTTCGCCGGGTTCGACATGTCGCCCACGGACTCCACCAGCAGCCAGGTCAGCRGGCCCGCGCCGACCAGCGGGCCGAGGCCGATGAGGAGGAAGTTGTGCGCGTTCTCCAGCAGGTGGCGGCGGTAGTAGACGGCGCAGGCCACACCGGTGAGGCCGTAGTAGAAGGCGATGAGCAGGGAGAGCGCGGTGAGGGAGTCGAGGAGGGCGTTCTCGCTGATCTGGTTGACGGCGAGGTACCAGACGATGGCGATGGCGGCCACCCACCAGGTGCTCACGTCGGGGGTGCGGAAGCGGGGGTGGATGTGCGCGAGGTGTGGCGGGAGGGCGTGCCGGCGGGCCATCGACAGGGCCGTCCGGGAAGCGGGGATGATCGTCGTCTGGGTGGAGGCGAGGGCGGAGGTGCAGACGGCGAGGAGCACCATCCAGTCCCAGCCGCCCATCACCTCGTGCGCGAGGACGGCGAAGACGGCCTCCTCCTCGCCGGCGTTCTGGGCGAGGAACTCGGTACCGGCGTAGGCGACGACGGCGTAGCCGACGGACAGGTAGGTCACCAGGAGGACGATGGTGGACCAGATGCCCGCCTTGCCGGGCGCGGTGGCGGAGTCCTCGACCTCCTCCGTGAGGTTCACGGCCGACTCCCAGCCCCAGTAGATGAAGACGCCGAGCAGCAGTCCCCCGGTGAGCGCGGTGCCGCCGGCGCCGAAGGGGTTGAGCCAGCTCAGGGAGGGCGGGGTGCCGTCGAGGGTGCTGGTGCCGGCGTAGACGCGGTAGAGGGCGACCACGGCGAACGCGAGCAGGAAGAAGACCTGGGCGAGGATCAGGACGTCCTGGAGCCGGGCGGACATCTCGGTGCCGATGACACAGATGGCGGTCATCGCGAGGATCACCAGGACGCTCAGGCCCTGCCGGACCAGCTGGTTCGCGGCCAGGCCGTCGAGCCCGGCGGCGAGCAGGCCGAAGTGGACGGCGACGTCCGCGAGGGAGCCGATGACGAGTACGCCGGTCATGGTGATGGCCCAGCCGCCGAGCCAGCCGGCCCAGGGGCCCATCGCGCGGGTCACCCAGGAGAAGGTGGTGCCGCAGTCCTGGTCGACCTTGTTGAGGTAGTAGAAGGCGGCGGCGATCAGCAGCATCGGGACGAAGGACGCGAGCATCACGCCCGGCGCGTAGACCCCTACCAGGGCCACGATCGGTCCGATGACGGCGGCCAGGGAGTAGGCCGGGGAGGTGGAGTTCAGACCGATGACGAGGGCGTCGAGGAAGCCGATGGCGTTGGCCTTCAGGCTCGCGTCGGCGTCGGGGAGGGTGCTGCCCGGTGCGCCGTGGTCGCCGTCGTCCATGTACGCATCGTCATGCACCGGGCCCGGCCGCGCGAGGCGGACGGGCCCGGCCGGGGACGCGCGGTGCCGCGGTTCAGGGGCGGGTGTTCCACCCGGCCACGACCGGAAGTCCGTGTTCCGTGGACAGCACGCTGACCGTGCCGGTGCGCAGCAGGAAGAGCCGGCCGTCCTGCGGGGACAGACCGAGGTAGCGGGCGGTCAGGACGCGCAGGAAGTGTCCGTGGGCGACGAGCACCACGTTGCCCCGGTCCTCGCGCAGCACCGCGCCGGCCCGCGCCAGCACCCGGTCCGCGCGGGCGCCGACCTGGGCGGCGCTCTCCCCGGGGTGGTGGGCGTCGCCCTGCGGGACCCCGTCCGTCCACAGCGACCAGTGGGGCACGGTCCGTTGGATCTCGGCGGTGGTGACGCCCTCGTAGCCGCCGTAGTCCCATTCGTGGAGGTCGGGGTCGGGGACCCCGTCGCGGAGCCCGGCGAGCCGGGCGGTGGCCACGGCTCGGCTCAGCGGGCTGGTCAGCACCAGGGCGGGTTGCCGGTCGCGGAAGAAGGGGGCCAGCGAGATGGCCTCCTCGACTCCGCGCGCGGTCAGCGGCACGTCGGTGAGGCCCGTGTGCCGCCCGTTGGCGCTCCAGGCCGTCTCCCCGTGACGCACCAGCAGAAGATCACTCATGCTCCGGACCCTAGCTCGATCTTCGGTTCCGTCACAGGCTCACGGCCCGGCCGCGGAGGGCGGGGCCGGGGCCGGCGCTTGAAGTGCCTGGGGCCGTACGCCGAGACTGATTCGCTGCGAAATCGCTGCAACTTTCCTCCGTCCCCGGTGGTGGCGAGGCTCGTGGCATGGACGACCCTTCCCGCACCACCGAACGGGACACCGCCCTCTCCGCCGGGTTCGCGGCGGGGGACGAGTGCGTCGTGGAGGCGGTCTACCGGCGCTGGCGGCCCCTGGTGCACTCGCTCGCCCGGCGTTCCCTGGGCGACGACCGCGAGGCCGAGGACGTGACCCAGCAGGTGTTCCTGGCAGCCTGGCGGGGCCGCGACGGCTACCGGCCCGGTCCGGGCGGGCTCGGCGCCTGGCTCACCGGGATCACCCGGCACAAGGTGGCCGACGCCCTGGAGGCCCGCGCCCGGCGGGCCCGTGCGGTGGCGGCCGCGGCCGTCGCCCTCGCCGGCGACCCGCATCCGCTCGGCCCGCACCCCGGCACGCCCGGCTCGGCCGGATGGCCCGGCCCGGAACAGGCCCTGGACCGGCTGCTGGTGGCCGGGGAGCTGGCCCGGCTGCCGTCGGCGCAGCGGCACGTGCTGTGGCTGGCGTTCTACGCCGACCTCAGCCAGAGCCAGATCGCCGCCCGCACCGGCCTCCCGCTGGGCACCGTCAAGAGCCACATGCGGCGGGCGCTGCGCGTCCTGCGGCAGGCCCTGGACCCCGACCGGCCCCCTGCCCCGGTCCCGGCCGGGCTGCCAGCGCCGCGATGACGGCGGCGCCCGACCGCAGCCCGAACAGCCGCTCGGCGCGCGGCAGCGGGTGCGGGCCGTCCCAGCCGGGTCCGGCCAGCAGCAGCGCCGGGCGGCCTCGCGCCCCGGGCGGCCCCCACGCGATGCCGGCCACCGAACGGGCCAGGGCCCGGTCCGCCGTCGTACGGGACTGCGACCAGAGCACGGCCGCGCAGGGCCCGGTCCGCCGTACCGCGTCCCGCAGCGCCTCGGCGGGCAGGGCGGCGCCGAACATCCGTACCGGCACGCCCAGTTCCGCGAGCGCGGCGGCCAGTGCCTCGATCGGCAGGCTGTGCAGCTCCCCGGGCACGCAGGCGAGGAGCACCGGGGGTGTGTGCGCCCGCTCGGGGGCGGGGCGCACCCGGTGCAGGGCGGCGGAGACGTGCCAGGACAGCAGGTGCTCCACCTCGACGTACCGCTCCCCCGCCGAGGCCCATTTGCGGCCCACGGCGTGCAGGGTCGGCGCGATGATCTCCTCCCAGGCGGTGACCGGGCCGTGTTCCGCGACGGCGGCGTCCAGCAGGTCCGCCACCGCCGGCGCGTCCAGGCGTACGGCGGCCCGCGCGAGCCCCCTGGCCTCCGGCCGCACCTCCCCGAGGGGGAGGGCCCCGGGCCCGCCCGGCGTCACGGCCGCCGCCCTCTCCCCCGCGCGGGCGGCGGGTGCTTCGCCGAGCGCGGCCCGCGCCGCCTCGGACGGGGGCACGCCCCGCGCGGTGAGCCGGCACATCTCGTCGAGGCGGGCGACGTCCTCGGGGGTCCAGCGGCGGTGGCGGCCGTCCTCGCGGCGGGCCGGGCCGATGGCGTAGCGGCGTTCCCAGGAGCGCAGGGTGGTCGGCGAAACCCCCAGGCGGCGGGCGACGGCGCCCGTGCTCAGGGCGGGTTCGGGGGGCGGCGGCACGGGGGCCGGCACGGGGTCCACCCGGCTCACGATACGGTGCCGGGCCGCCCCTGGCGGAAGCGGCCGAGGCCGTCGGCGAGGTCCACGACGGGGTCCGGGTAGCCGAAGCGGGCCCGTTCCAGGCCGGGCAGCCGCCAGGGCTCGTGGACGCGGGGCGCGGGCAGGTCGGCGAGTTCGGGCACCCAGCGGTGGACGTAGCGGCCCTCGGGGTCGTAGCGCAGGCCCTGCCGGACGGGGTTGAGGACCCGGTTGGGGCGGGTGTCGGTGCCGGTGCCGGCGACCCACTGCCAGTTGAGCTGGTTGTTGGCCACGTCCCCGTCGACGAGAAGGTCCAGGAAGTGGCGGGCGCCGGTGCGCCAGTCCAGGTAGAGGGTCTTGGCGAGGAAGCTGGCGGCCAGCAGGCGGCCCCGGTTGTGCATCCAGCCCTCGTGGCGCAGCTGGCGCATGGCCGCGTCGACGACCGGGTAGCCGGTGCGGCCGTCCTTCCAGGCCTGGAGCTCCTCCTCGGCTTCGGGACCGGTGCGCCAGCGGTCGTGGCGGGCCCGGTAGTCCTCGGCCGCGGTCTCGGGGCGGGCGGCGAGGACCTGGTGGTGGAAGTCGCGCCAGCACAGCTGGCGGACGAAGGCCTCGGCGCCGGCGCCGCCGGCGCCGCGG
This sequence comes from Streptomyces sp. M-16, assembly GCF_052114405.1. Taxonomy (NCBI): domain Bacteria; kingdom Bacillati; phylum Actinomycetota; class Actinomycetes; order Kitasatosporales; family Streptomycetaceae; genus Streptomyces; species Streptomyces sp. M-16. The sequence goes on from NZ_JBFRER010000002.1 coordinate 70,678, forward strand.
GCGCGGTGGACGGCCTCGGTGGGCGAGAGGGTTCCGAAGTGCAGGTGCGGGGAGAGCTTCGAGGTGGCGTCGCCGGCGAGGTCGTCGTGGGTGTCCTCGTAGCGGGTGATGCCCGAGCGCAGCCAGTTGGTCAGCAGCCGGCGGGCCTCGGTCTCGCCGCCGCGGGCGAGCCCCGGGGAGGTCCCGGTGACGGCGGAGCGGCGGGGCAGCGGCTCGGAGCCGAGGGCCTCGGGAACCCGTACGGTGCGGGGCGCGGGCTCGGCCGGCCTGAGGGGCAGTTCCGTCCAGCGGCGCAGGTAGGGCGTGAAGACGGCGAAGTGGTCGGCTCCGGAGCCGGAGGGCAGCACCGTCCCCGGGGCCACCGCCGTGACCACGGTGTCGTGGACGTAGAGCCGCCGGCCCTGGGCTTCGAGAGCCTCGCGCAGGCGTTCCTCGCGGGCGTGGGCGTAGCCGCTGACCCCGGCGGCCATGTGCACCTCGTCGGCGTCGGCCTCCTGGACCAGGGCGCAGACCTCGGCGACGACGTCCCCGGAGCGCAGCAGGAGGCGGCCTCCGCGCTCGCGCAGGGCGGCGTCGAGGTCGGCGAGGCAGTCGGCGAGGAAGGCCAGCCGGTTGGGTGCGGCGAAGGCGGAGTCCTCGATGACGCGGTCGCGGACGAAGAGCGGGGCGACCCGGTCGCCGCAGGAGAGGGCCGCCCGCAGGGGTGGATGGTCGTGCAGGCGCAGGTCGGAGGTGTAGAGGACCACGGCGGTGTTCATGCTCTCGGCTCCGCGTCAGGGCTGTGGGCATCGGTTGTCGGGGGTTCTTCGGCGCGGGGGGCCGTTCCGGATGCGGCGCCGGGGGGTGAAGCGGACCCGGGGGCGCGGGAGGGTGCGGGCCCGGACCCCGATGCGGCCCGTTCGGCGGCGCCGACGATGTTGCGGGCCATGCCGCCGAAGACGACGGCGTGGAAGGGGGACACGCTCCACCAGTACAGGTGTCCGAGCAGCCCGTGCGGGTGGAACAGGGCCCGCTGCCGGTACAGGGCGCGCGGAGGGGCGGGATGCGCGGAAGGGCCCGGGGCCGCGGCGGAGCCGGGCGCGCGCGGGTCGGCGTACAGCTCCAGCCAGGCCAGCCCCGGCAGCCGCATCTCGGCGCGCAGGCGCAGCAGACGGCCCGCTTCGATCTCCTCGACCCGCCAGAAGTCGAGGGAGTCGCCCACCCGCAGCCGGGCGGCGTCGCGGCGGCCGCGCCGGATGCCGGCCCCTCCGACGAGCCGGTCCAGCCAGCCCCGTACGGCCCAGGCCAGGGGGAAGGAGTACCAGCCGTTCTCCCCGCCGATGCCCTCCACCACCCGCCACAGCGCGTCCGGCGGGGCGTCGACGGGCAGTTCCCGCTCGTCGGTGTAGAGGCTGCCGCCCGCCCAGTCGGGGTCGGTGGGCAGCGGGTCGCTGGGCGCGCCGGGCAGGGAGGCGGAGGACCAGCGGGTGGTGACCTTGGCCTCGCGCACCCGTTGGAGGGCCAGCGCGAGGGCCCGGTCGAAGCCGATCGGGGAGCCGGGCGGGTCGGGGACGTACGCGGCGATGTCGTGCTCGTCGCAGACCACCTCGTGGCGCAGGGATTCGGCGAGCGGCCGGGCGAGCGAGCGCGGGACGGGGGTGACGAGTCCGATCCAGTGGCTGGAGAGCCGCGGCGTCAGCATGGGGACGCGCACGATGAGCCGTCTGGGCAGCCGCGCCACGGCGGCGTAGCGGCGCATCATCTCCTCGTACGTGACCACGTCCGGTCCGCCGATGTCGAAGGAGCGGCTGACCTCGGGGGGCATGGCGGCGCTGCCGACGAGGTAGCGCAGGACGTCGCGGACGGCGATGGGCTGGATGCGGGTGCCGACCCAGCTGGGGGTGACCATGACGGGCAGCCGTTCGGTGAGATAGCGCAGCATCTCGAAGGAGGCGGAGCCGGAGCCGATGATGACGGCGGCGCGCAGGACGGTGGTGGGCACCCCGGAGGCGAGGAGGATCTCACCGACCTCGGCGCGCGAGCGCAGGTGTGGGGAGAGCGCGTCGCGGGGTACGTCCGCGGGGAGGAGGCCGCCGAGGTAGACGATCCGCCGGACTCCGGCCGCGCGGGCCTCTTCGGCGAAGGTCCGGGCGGCGGCGCGGTCGCGGTCCTCGAAGCCGTGGCCGGTGCCGAGGGCGTGGACGAGGTAGTAGGCGACGTCGATGCCGCGCAGGGCCGCCGCCAGCGACGCGGGGTCGGTGACGTCCCCGCGCACCACTTCGGCGCGGCCCGCCCAGGGGTGGTCGCGCAGCCGCTCCGGGGAGCGGGCCAGGCAGCGGACGCGGTGTCCGGTGTCGAGGAGTTCGGGCACCAGGCGGCCGCCGATGTAGCCGGTGGCCCCGGTGACCAGGCAGTGCGGGCCTGTCATGGGCTGTCTCCGCTCGTCGTTCCCCCGCCGTCGGCCGCCCCCGGGCCCCTCACGGGCCCGTAGGGGATTCGGGTTGGGCGGCGCTTTCGGATGCGGCGGGACCGGACCCGGCGCGGCCCTCCCGGACGGTGACGCCTCACGGTGAGGCTTCGGTGACGCTCCGGCGCCCCGGGGGCGGCGTGTACGGGACCCAGCCTGCCTTCCTCCGTACGGTTTCGCCCCACGACACATCCGACACCCCCTCCGGCTCCGAAGTGAGCGTGAAGGAGGGAGCGAGATGACCGAGCGAGGACGACCGCGCACGGCCGTGATCGGCGGGGGCGTGTCCGGGCTGACGGCGGCGTACGTGCTGGCCAGGAGCCATGCGGTGACCCTGTACGAGGCCGACGACCGGCTGGGCGGGCACGCCCACACCCATCCGGTCAAGGGCCCCGACGGCCTGGTCCGGGGTGTCGATTCCGGTTTCATCGTCCACAACGACCGCACCTACCCGCACCTGCTGCGGCTCTTCGGTGAGCTGGGGGTGGCCACCCGTCCCACGACCATGAGCCTGTCGGTGCACTGCGAGGGCTGCGGGCTGGAGTACGCGGGGGCGCGCGGGCCGAGGGGGTTGTTCGCCCGGCCCGGGAGCGCGCTGCGGCCCGCCTACCTGCGGATGCTCGCCCAGGTGCCGGTCTTCCACCGGCGGGCCCGGCGGCTGCTGGCCACTGCGCCCGGGGCCGGACCGGAGCCGACCCTGGGCGAGTTCCTGGAGCGGGGCGGCTTCGGACCGTACTTCACCGGGCACTTCGCGATCCCGCTGGTGGCCTCGGTGTGGTCCTGCCCGCCGGGCGGGGCGCTCGCGCATCCGGCCCGCTACCTGTTCCGGTTCCTCTCCCACCACGGCATGCTGTCGGTCGGCGGCTCCCCGAGCTGGCGTACGGTCGAGGGCGGTTCGGCGCGGTACGTGGAGCGGGTCCGCGAGGCGCTGGGTCCGGGCGCCGTCCGTTCCGGCGTCCGGGTGCGGTCACTGGCCCGCACCCCGGGCGGGGTCTGGCTCACCACCGCCGACGGGGCGTCGGCCGCGTACGACTCGGTGGTGGTCGCCGTCCACGCCGACCAGGCGCTGCGCATGCTGGCCGATCCCACCGACGCCGAGCTGGCGGTGCTCGGGGCCTTCCGCTACTCCCGCAACCGCACGGTGCTGCACACCGACGACTCCGTGCTGCCGGGTGCCGCGGGGGCGCGGGGCTGCTGGAACTACCGGCTGTCCGGGTGCCGGCCGGCCGGAGAGGTACCGGTGCAGGTCAGCTACGACATGGACCGGCTCCAGGGGCTGGCCTCTCCGGAACCGTACGTGGTCACGCTGAACGCCGGGACCGGGCGGGTGCGGCCGGACCGGGTGGTGGCGGAGATGGACTACGAACACCCGCTGTACACGCCGGATTCGGTGGCGGCGCAGCGGCGGCTGCCCGAGCTGTCGGGGCCGGTGACGGCCTTCGCGGGGGCGTACCACGGCTGGGGCTTCCACGAGGACGGCTGCCGTTCGGGCGTGGCGGCGGCCGCCGCGCTGGGGGTGGACTGGTGACGGGCGGGCCGCGCGCGCCCCGGGCGGCGGGCGCCGCGCTGTACGAGGCCGACGTCCGGCACGTGCGCACCGGCGGGCACCGCTACGCCCTGCGCCACCGCACCTTCCTGTGGCTCGTGGACCTGGACGCGCTGCCCGTGCTGCCCCCGCCGCTGCGGGCGCTGGCCCGGTTCGACGCGCGGGACCACTTCGGCGGCGGCCTCCCCTCGATCCGGGCCGGCCTGGACGGCTTCCTCGCGGCGCGCGGGGCCGCTCTGCCACCGGGGTCGAGGGTGCTGATGCTGGCGCACGCCCGGGTGTTCGGGTACGTCTTCAACCCGCTCTCGGTGTACTGGTGCCACGGCCCGGACGGGGCGCTGCGGCAGATCGTCGCCGAGGTGCACAACACGTACGGGGAGCGGCACTGCTACCTCCTCGGCCCGGAGGCCGCCCGGGAGGCCCGCGTCCCCAAGGAGTTCCACGTCTCCCCCTTCCTGGAGGTGGACGGGGACTACCGGATGCGGCTGCCCGAGCCGGGCGGACTCCTCGATCTGACGGTCCGGCTGGCGGGCGGGGCCGACGGCGCCCGGCTGACGGCGACCGTGCGCGGCCGGCGCCGCCGAGCGGGGGCGCGCGGCCTGCTGTGCGCCCTGGTGCGCCACCCCTGGCCCACGGCCGCGGTGGCGGTGGGCATCCGTTTCCACGGCGTCCGGCTGTGGCTGCGCGGGCTGCCCGTGCTGCCGCGGCCCCGCCACGTACCCCAGGAGGGTGTGAAGTGACACTGACGACGCTTCCGGCCGTGCCGCCCTGTTCCCGGACGAGGGCGGCCGTGGGCCGGCTGATCATCCGCCGGGCGCTGGACCGGCTCCCGCTCCAGGTGAACATGGGACCCGAGGGCCTCCTGGGGCAGGGTGGCCCGGCGATGGCGGTCCACGACCCGGCCGCCTTCGAGCGCCGGATCGCCGCAGAGGGACTGATCGGGTTCGGCGAGTCGTACGTCGCCGGGGAGTGGGACGCCCGCGATCCGGTGGCGGTGCTGACCGTCCTGGCCGGGCACGTCTCCGCGCTGGTCCCGGCTCCGCTCCAGCGGCTGCGGGGGCTGTGGGCGGCCCGGCAGCCGGTGGAGCGGCGCAACACCCGGGCCGGCTCCCGTACCAACGTCGAGTGGCACTACGACCTGTCCAACGAACTGTTCGCCCAGTTCCTCGACCCGACGATGACGTACTCCTCGGCAGTGTTCCGCGCCCTGCCCGCCACGGAGGCCGAGCTCCCCGCCGCCCAGCACCGGAAGATCGACATGCTGCTGGACCTGGCCGGGGTGGGCCCCGACACCCGGCTGCTGGAGATCGGCACGGGCTGGGGCGAACTCGCGGTCCGGGCGGCCCGGCGCGGTGCCCGCGTGGTGACCCTGACGCTCTCGCGGGAGCAGCGGGAGCTGGCGCTGCGGCGCATCGCGGCGGCGGGTGTGGCGGACCGGGTGGACGTGCGGCTGTGCGACTACCGGGACGCGCTCGGCTGGTACGACGCGATCGTCAGCGTGGAGATGATCGAGGCGGTCGGCGTCGAGTACTGGCCGGTGTACTTCCGCGCGCTGGACCGGCTGCTGGAGCCGGGCGGACGGGTGGCGCTCCAGGCGATCACCATGCCGCACGAACGGATGCTGGCCACGAAGGACACGTACACCTGGATCCAGAAGTACATCTTCCCCGGCGGGATGCTGCCCTCGGTGCGGGCGGTGGAGGAGATGGCACGGGCGCACACCGGGCTGCGGGTCGTACGGTGCGAGGGCTACGGGGCCCACTACGCGCAGACCCTGCGGCTGTGGCGGGAACGGTTCGCGGAGCGGTCCGAGCGGGTGGCGGAGCTCGGCTTCGACGAGCGGTTCCGGCGGATGTGGACCTTCTACCTCGCCTACTGCGAGGCCGGGTTCGCCTCCGGGTACCTGGACGTCCACCAGTTCCTGCTGATGGGCGGCGAAGGCGGCGGACGGTGAACTGGGGTCCTTTCGGGGTCAACCTGGCCGTGGCGGCCGGCGCGGCCCTGGGCGTCATGCTGCTCGCCTTCGCGGTGGGGGTGCGCAGGGGCACCCACCGGGTGGTGGACGTGGCCTGGGGCCTGGGCTTCGCCGCCGTCGCGGTGGCCACGTACGGGATGTCGGGCGGGGGCGGCGGGCGGGGACTGCTGCTGACCGTGCTCACGGTGGTGTGGGGGCTGCGGCTGGCCGGGCACATCGCGTGGCGGGGACGGGGGCGCGGGGAGGACCCCCGGTACGAGCGGATGCTGGCACGGGCCCCGGGGAACCGGAACCTGTACGCGCTGCGGATGGTGTACCTGCTTCAGGCGGCGCTGGTGTGGCTGGTGTCGCTGCCGGTGCAGGCGGGTGCGTACGTCGACCACGGGTGGGGCGGGGCCGGCGGGCCGGGTGGGTACGGCGGCCCGGGTGGGACCGGCGGCCCGGGTGGCCCGGCCGGCCTCGCGGTGGCGGGGAGCGTGCTGTGGCTCTGCGGGATCGTCTTCGAGGCGGTGGGCGACCACCAGCTGGCCCGGTTCACCGCGGATCCCGCGAACCGGGGCAGGATCATGGACCGGGGGCTGTGGTCGTGGACCCGGCATCCGAACTACTTCGGCGACTTCTGCGTCTGGTGGGGGCTCTTCCTGATCGCGTGCGGGTCGGCGCAGGCGGCCGCGGTGTCCCTCGTGTCCCCGCTGGTGATGTCCTGCCTGCTGATCGCGGGAAGCGGTAAGCGGCTGCTGGAGCGGCACATGGCCGGCCGGCCGGGCTACGCCGCGTACCGGGCCCGGACCAGCGGGTTCCTGCCGTGGCCGCCGAAGCGGGGCGACATCCGGGCTCACGGTCGCGCCGGAAAGGGGTGATCCCGGGCCATTGGTACAGTCCTGGCATGGCGGTGGACGAACTCGACACCCTGATCCTGCGCCTGCTGATCGAGCAGCCGCGCACCAGCGTCCGCGAGTACGCCCGGATCCTCGGCGTGGCCCGCGGCACCCTCCAGGCCCGGCTGGACCGGCTGGAGCGGACCGGGGTGATCACCGGGACCGGGCCCGCCCTCTCGCCCGCCGCACTGGGCCACCCCGTCCTGGCCTTCGTGCACATCGAGGTCACCCAGGGGCACCTGGACGAGGTCGGCGACGCGCTCGCCGCCGTCCCGGAGATCATCGAGGCCTTCTCGATCACCGGTGGCGGGGACCTGCTGACCCGCGTGGCGGCCCGGGACAACGCCCATCTGGAGGACGTGATCCAGCAGCTGATCCGGCTGCCGGGGGTGGTCCGCACCCGTACCGAGGTGGCCCTGCGCGAGCGGGTGGCCCACCGACTACTGCCGCTGGTCGAGTCCGTGGGCCGGGAAGCGGCGGGACGAGCGGTCCGCAAACCCTGACAGGATGTCGTGGACAGGTACACGACGGACAGGACAGGCAGAACGGATGATTTCTGTCATATTCGATCTCGATGGCACCCTCGTGGACAGCGAGCCGAACTACTACGAGTCGGGCCGCCTCACCCTGGAGCGTCACGGGGTCCCCGATTTCACCTGGGAGCAGCACTCCCGCTTCATCGGCATCGGCACCCTGGAGACACTGGAGATCCTCAAGGAACGCCACGGGCTCGACGCCCCGGTGGAGCAGCTGCTCGCGGAGCAGAACGCCGCCTACCTGGAGCTGGCCCGCGCCCGCACCGAGGCCTTCCCGGAGATGCGGAGGTTCGTGGAGCTGCTGCACGCGCGGGGCGTACCGATGGCGGTGGCCTCCGGCTCCTCGCGCGAGGCGATCGACGCGGTACTGGCGGGCACCGGGCTGGACGCACTGCTGACCACGGCGGTCTCGGCCGAGGAGGTCGCGCGGGGCAAGCCCGCCCCGGACGTGTTCCTGGAGGCGGCCCGCCGGCTCGGCGCCGCGCCGGCCGACTGCGTGGTCGTGGAGGACGCGGCGCCGGGCGCCCGGGCCGCGCACGCCGCCGGCATGGACTGCCTGGCGGTCCCCTACGTTCCGGACACCGCCGACGATCCGGCCTTCGCCGGCGCGGGTCTGCTCTTCGCGGGCGGGCAGCGGGAGTTCAGCGCGGAGAGGGCCCGCGCATGGCTGTTCTCCCGCACGTCCGCCTGAGCCCCTCCCCCCGCCCTCCCGGGCCCCGCCGCCGGGTCGAAGAACGGCTTGAACTGCCCCAGAGAACTGCCCCCTCGGCCCGCCCGCCGCTCCTACGCTCGGGCCCTCGGCGGCGGGAGAGCACGCCGCCCGGACCAGGAGAGGGCTCGATGGAAATGAACCGGAACAAACTGGCGGCCGGCGGCGCCGCGGTCGTGATGGCGGCGGGGATCGCGATGACCGCGGTCGGCACGGCGAACGCGGCCCCGGGCGGCGCCCGCATCACCTCGGTGGAGCAGCTGCACCAGAACCTCGCGCAGGCGGTGGAGCGGGAGCAGGCCCTCGGACTCCAGGGCACCCTCGGCGACCCCGTCGGCCGTGAGGTCCTGGCGTCGAGCGACGCCGTCGCCGGCTGACGGGCCGGGTGAGCACCGTGGGAAGCGACCAGACGGCGACGGCACCGGCGACCTGGTGCCCGAGCGGCGAGGCCCGGGCCCCGGAGTCCGTGGTCCTCGGCGTGCGTTCGGCGGCCGACGGCCAGGTGGTCTACCTCGCCGATCCGGTCCCGGCGTCCGAGGTGCTCGGCACCCTCCCCGAGGGGATCGAGCCGACCCGGGTCCTGCGCTTCGCCTCGCACTGCGTCTCCGCCTGCGCCAACCGGCGGGGCGACGACTGCTCCCTGGTGGAGCGGGTCCTGACCCTGCCCTCGGCCACGGCGGACACCCGTGCGGTCCCGCGGTGCCACCTGCGTACGCGGTGCCAGTGGTGGCAGCAGTCGGGGGTGGCCGCCTGCCGGCGCTGCCCGGCCGTCACCACGGCCACCTTCCGGGAGGACGAACTCGCCACCCTGGTCGCGGACCCGTCCACGACACCGGAGCAACTGGCCGCCTGGATAGCGGATTCCGCCTGACCTCCGGCGCACCCGCAACGGCACGGCAGCGCACCGCGCGTGACCTGACGTGACGCCCCCGTGCGGCGACGTTCCCCCGCCGCCGCACGGGGGCTTCGCGCGTCACGCCCGGTCCGGCATCGCAGACGGGGCGTCCATGGGGCGAGAGACGCATCGAGTCGCTCCGGAGCCCCGGCGGCGCGGGGCCTGCCGGCGGGAGGGGAAGAGCGGGGGGCCGCCCCGAGTTAGTAGAACCGTGAACGAAATGGCGCGGGACGCGGCAGAGGTGGACGTGGTGGTCGTCGGGGCCGGACAGGCGGGTCTGTCCGGCGCGTACCACCTGGCCAGGGCGGGGATCGAACACGTGGTCCTGGACCACGCCCCGCGGCCGGGCGGCGCCTGGCAGTTCCGCTGGCCCTCGCTCACCTACGGCAAGGTCCACGGCATGCACGCCCTGCCCGGCATGGAACTGGTCGACGCCGATCCGCTGCGGCCCTCGTCGGAGGTGATCGGCGCGTACTTCGCGGCGTACGAGGAGCGCTTCGGCCTGCGCGTCCGCCGGCCCGTGGACGTGAAGGCGGTGCGCGACGCCGGCGACGGCCCGGCCGGCCGGCTGCTCGTCGAATCGACGGCGGGCACCTGGTCGGCGCGGGCGCTGGTCAACGCCACCGGCACCTGGGACCGGCCGTTCTGGCCGCGCTACCCGGGCCAGGAACTGTTCCGGGGCCGACAGCTGCACACGGCGAACTACCCCGGACCGCAGGAGTTCGCCGGGGCCCGCGTCATCGTGGTCGGCGGCGGCACCTCGGCGGTGCAGCACCTGCTGGAGGTTGCCGAGGTGGCCGCGGAGACCACGTGGGTCACGCGCAGGCCCCCCGTGTTCCGCGAGGGGACCTTCGGGGAGGCCGAGGGCCGGGCGGCGGTGGCACTGGTGGAGGAACGGGTCCGACGCGGGCTGCCCCCGCAGAGCGTGGTCAGCGTGACCGGCCTGCCCCTCAACGAGGCCGTCCGGGCGGGGCTCGCCTCCGGGGTCCTGGAGCGACGGCCCGTCTTCGACCACCTCACCGCCTCCGGGGCCGCCTGGGCGGACGGCAGCCGGGTGGAGGCCGACGTGATCCTCTGGGCCACCGGCTTCCGGGCCGCCGTCGACCACCTGGCCCCGCTGCGGCTGCGCGAGCCGGGCGGCGGCATCCGGGTCGAGGGCACCAGGGCCGTACGGGACGAGCGCGTCCACCTGATCGGCTACGGCCCGTCGGCCTCGACGATCGGTGCCAACCGCGCGGGCGCCACCGCCGTCCGCGAGATCCGTCGCCTGCTGGACCGGGAGCCGGCCGCCCCACGGGTCGGCGGCGGCGGGTGAGAACCCGCGCGGATGCACGGAACGTCCGCCGGGCCGGGGTCCTGAGCCCCCGGGGTCGGGGCCGGGGGGCTCAGGACCCCCGGGGCGCGGGCGCTCCCGCCGCCGCCCGGAGACGGTTGAACTCCGCCACGTGCTTCTTGTGCTCCTCGTAGGTGGTCGAGAAGCGGGTGTCGCCCGGTTTCACCGTGACGAAGAACAGCCAGTCGCCGGGGGTCGGCGCGACCGCCGCCGCCATGGCGCGCAGGCCGGGGCTGTCGATCGGGGTGGGGGGCAGGCCCTGGCGTTCGTAGGTGTTGAACGGGTGGTCGATCCGGGTGTCGCTCAGCTTGGTGTCGAGGGTGCTGCGGTTGAGCGCGTAGTTGAGGGTGGAGTCCATCTGGAGCGGCATCGACTTCGCCAGCCGGTTGTGCACGACGCGCGCGACCTTGCCCATGTCCGCCGGTGTCTGGGCCTCCGCCTCGATGATGCTGGCGAGGGTGGCCGTCTGGTACGGGGTCATCCCGTGCGCCTTGCCGCCGTCGGCGACGGCCTTGGTGGCGAGGTTCCGGTTCGCCGTCTCCACCATGTACGCGAGCAGCGCGGTCGGGGTGGACTTCGAGGTCACGGGGTACGTGGCCGGGAAGAGGTAGCCCTCCGGGTTGCCCTTGGCCTCCGCCGGCAGGGCCAGTGCGGCCGTGGCGACGGCCTTCTTCGTGGCACCGACGGGGAGCCGGAGCTCGTGGTCGATGGCGGCGTAGACCTGCGGGGCCCGCCAGCCTTCGGGGATCAGCAACTGGCGCGGTTTCTCGGGCGGTTCCTCGCGGGGCAGCAGCGGAATCAGGACGGCAGCCCCGAGCCCGAGCAGCATGCCGAGGAAGAGCGCCAGGCGGCCCCGGCGGGTGAGCCGGGAACGGCGTGGTGGCGGCCGGTACTCATCATGCATACGGGCACGCTAGAGCGTATACCGCCCTCTTTACGGCATTACCCACCCGAACCAGTCATACGATCACACGTTCACCGGAGTCGGCATCGGCTCCCCCGGCATACCCCGGCCCGCGCCTTCGGTCGTGCCCGCGGTCGCGCTTTCGGTCACTCTTTCAGTCGCGTCTTCGGACCTGCCCGCGGTTGTGGCCGCGGTTGTGGCCGCGACAGGCTCGCGCACTCCCGGCGCCGCCTGTGCTGCGTCGTGATCCCGGCGGACCAGCGCGGCGTAGCGGCCTCCGGCCCCCAGCAGTTCCTCGTGCGTGCCGCGCTCGGCGATCCTGCCCGCGTCCAGAACCACGATCTGGTCGGCGTCCCGGACGGTGGAGAGCCGGTGCGCGATGGTGATGGTGGTGCGACCCCGGGAGAGGTTGTCGATGGCCCGCTGCACGGCGTGCTCGGTGCGGGTGTCGAGGGCGCTGGTCGCCTCGTCGAGGATGAGCACCGGCGGATCGCGCAGGATCGTACGGGCGATGGCAAGCCGCTGCTTCTCGCCTCCGGAGAAGCGGTAGCCGCGCTCGCCGACCAGGGTGTCGTACCCGTCGGGCAGGGATTCGATGTGGTCGTGGATCTGGGCCGCCCGCGCCGCCTCGGCGATCTCCTCGTCGGTGGCGTCCGGTTTGGCGAAGCGCAGGTTGTCCCCCACTGAGGCGTGGAAGAGGTAGGTCTCCTGGGAGACCACGCCTATGGAGCGGGCCAGCGAGTCGAAGTCGAGGTCGCGCACGTCCACCCCGTCGAGGGCGACCCGGCCGCCGGTCACGTCGTAGAGCCGGGGCACCAGGTAGCTGAGGGTGCTCTTGCCCGAGCCGGTCGGGCCCACCACGGCGAGGGAGCCGCCGGCCGGGACGGTGATGTCGATGCCGGTGAGGGTCGGGCCGTCCTTGGCCTCGTAGGAGAAGTGCACGTCCTCCAGGCGGATCTCACCCTTCGCCCGGTCCAGCTTCACGGGAGCCTCGCGCTCGGTGATGTCCACCGGCAGGTCGAGGTACTCGAAGATCCGGGCGAACAGGGCGAGCGAGGTCTGGATCTGCACACCCGTCGAAAGGAGGCTCACGGCGGGCCGGAACAGGCCCTGCTGGAGCGTGACGAAGGCGACGAGGGTGCCGACGGAGAGCGAGGGGGCACCGGTCTGCAGAGCGATGCCCGCAGCCCAGTAGATGAGCGCGGGCATGGCGGCCATGACGATGCCGATGGTCGACATCCGCCAGCGCCCGGCCATGCTGGAGCGCACCTCCAGCCCGACGAGCTTCTCGGACTCCTCGGAGAAGGCCTTGGTCAGGGAATCGGACCGGCCCATGGTGCGGCCGAGGAGGATGCCGCTCACCGAGAGGGATTCGGTGACGGTGGCCGCCATGGCCGCCATCTGCTTCTGACGCTGCGTGGTGATCTTCTTGCGCTCGCGGCCCACGCGGCGGCTGATCCACACGAAGAGCGGCAGCAGGAGCAGGGAGACCAGCGTGAGCCGCCAGTCGAGCGCGAGCATGGCGACGACCGAGGCGATGACGGCGGTCAGGTTCGACACGAGCGAGGTCGCCGTCGAGGTGACCGTCGCCTGCATGCCGCCGATGTCGTTGGCTATCCGTGACTGCACCTCGCCGGTGCGGGTGCGGGTGAAGAAGGCCAGCGGCATCCGCTGGAGCTGGGCGTAGACGGCGGTGCGCAGGTCGTGCATGACGCGCTGGCCGACCGTGGTGGAGATCAGGGTCTGGAGCACACCGAACACGCTGGTGACGACGGCCGTGAGGATCATGCCCAGCGCGAGCAGGCTCAACAGGCCGGTACGCCCCTCGGGTATCGCGACGTCCAGGATCGCCTTGAGCAGGAACGGCGAGGCGACGCCGACCAGCGAGGAGGCGCCGACCAGGGCGCCGACCACGGCCAGGCGCCCGCGGTAGGGCCGGAACAGGCCGAGGATCCGCCGCAGCTCGCGAGGCCGGTCCGCCGGACCCGGACGGGTGGGGTCGAGGGATTCGTTCGATGGGGTCCACTTCGGTTCTTCGGGGCGCATGGGCCTCCTTCTGACGAGACTCCGATGAGCATAGCTCATTGTTACCTATGCTCACAATGAATCCGGTCCTGGTACTGTTTCCCAGTATGAGCACCGGTTCCGAGACCGACATCCGCGACTCCGCCGCCGGGTCCGCCGCCGACCCCACCCCGGACTCCACCGACGGCGTACTCGCCGAGCAGCTGCTGCGCCTCACGCGGCGGCTCCACCGCATCCAGAAGCGCCACATGGAGCCGCTCGGGATCACCCCGGCCCAGGGCAGGCTGCTGCGGCTCGTCGCGCACTACGGAGGTGACCGGCCGCCCCGTATGGCCGATCTGGCCACGCGCCTGGAGGTCGTGCCCCGGGCCGTGACCACCCTCGTGGACGGCCTGGAGGCGGCCGACTGCGTGCGCCGCGCCCCCGACCCGGCCAACCGCCGCGTCATCCGGATCGAGCTCACCGAAACCGGTCGCGCCACGCTGCGCCGTCTGCGCAGCGCGCGGACCGACGCCGCAGAGGAGATCCTGGCTCCGTTGACCGCGCCACAGCGCGAGGTGCTCGGCGGCCTGCTGAACGCGCTGGCCGACGCCCCCGCCCAGGGCGGCTGCTGAGCCGGGAGCCGCCGGCGCCCGGCTGACGGACGGACCAGGACACGGAGGGGCTCCACATGCCGCTGCTGGAACCGAAGCCGGGCGCGCTGCGCCCGCACAGCCCCGGCGCCCCGGCCCCCGACCGTGTCCCCGACCACATGGCCCCGGGCACCCCCTCGGTGCTGCGCACCGAGCTGACCGCACTGCTCGGCGCCGAAAAGGTGCTCTGGAAGGTCTCCGACCTGGTCCGCTACGCCACGGACGCCTCCCCGTACCGGTTCGTACCGCAGGTCGTGGTGATCGCCGAGGACATCGACGACATCTCCGCCGTCCTGTCCTACGCGCACGGCAGACAGCGCGAGGTGGTGTTCCGCGCCGCCGGAACCTCGCTCAACGGCCAGGCCCAGGGCGAGGACATCCTGGTCGACGTCCGCCGCCACTGGGCCGGGATCGAGGTCCTGGACGACGGCAGGCGCGCCCGCATCGGGCCCGGCACCACCGTCCTGCGGGCCAACGCCGCCCTGGCCCGGCACGGCCGGATCCTGGGGCCCGACCCGGCCAGCGCCATCGCCTGCACCCTCGGCGGAGTGGTCGCGAACAACGCCTCCGGCATGACGGCGGGGACCACGAGGAACTCGTACCGCACCCTTTCCTCCCTCACCCTCGTGCTGCCGACCGGAACCGTCGTCGACACCGCCGACCCGCTCGCGGACGAGGAACTGGCCCGCGCCGAGCCGGCCCTGTGTCACGGGCTGATGGAGATCAAGCGGGAGATCGAGGCCGACCCGGACCTCGTCGCCCGGATCCGCGCCAAGTACGAGATCAAGAACACCACCGGCTACCGGCTCGACGCGTACCTGGACGGCACCACCCCCGTGGAGATCCTGCGCGGCCTGATGGTCGGCTCCGAGGGCACCCTCGGCTTCATCTCCGAGGTCGTGTTCGACACCCTCCCCCTGGACCGCGAGCTCACCACCGGCCTGCTCTTCTTCCCCTCCCTGCCCGCCGCGGCCGCGGCCGTACCGCTGTTCAACGCGGCCGGGGCCCTCGCCGTGGAGCTGATGGACGGCAACACCCTGCGCGCCTGCGTCAGCGTCGTGGGCGTGCCGGCCGACTGGGCGGAGCTGCCCAGGGGCACGGCAGCGCTGCTGGTGGAGTTCCGGGCCCCGGACGCGGCGGGCCGCGCGGAGCACGAGCGCCGTGCGGCCGGGGTGCTGGCCGGACTGGAGCTGGTGGCCCCCGTCGCCTCCGTCACGAACACCTTCACCGGCGATCCCGCGGTCGTCTCCGGCTACTGGAAGGCCCGCAAGGCCTTCGTCACCGCCGTCGGCGGGGCCCGCGCCCCCGGCACCACCCTGATCACCGAGGACTTCGCGGTCCCCCCGTCCCGGCTCGCCGAGGCCTGCGAGGCACTCCTCGTGCTCCAGGCGGAGCACGGGTTCGACGCGGCCGTCGCGGGCCACGCCGCCCACGGCAACCTGCACTTCCTGCTCGCCTTCGACGCCTCCGTGCCCGCCGACGTCGACCGGTACGCCGCCTTCATGGAGGCCTTCTGCCGGCTCACGGTCGAACGGTTCGACGGCTCGCTGAAGGCAGAGCACTCCACGGGCCGCAACATGGCCCCCTTCCTCGAACTCGAATGGGGCCCGCGGGCCACCGACCTGATGTGGCGCACCAAGCGGCTCGTCGACCCGGACCTCGTCCTCGCCCCGCGCATCCTCCTCGACCGTGACCCCCGGGCCCATCTGCGCGGACTGAAGACGATCCCGCGGGTCGAGGCCGTGGCGGACCCCTGCATCGAGTGCGGCTTCTGCGAACCGGTCTGCCCCAGCGAGCACCTGACGACCACACCGCGCCAGCGGATCGTGCTGCGCCGCGAGATGATGCGCCAGCCGCCCGGCTCCCCCGTCCTCGAAGGCCTGCTCGACTCCTACGGCCACGACGCCGTCGACACCTGCGCGGGCGATTCCACCTGTGCCCTCGCCTGCCCCGTCGGCATCGACACCGGCGCCCTGATGAAGGACTTCCGCCACCTGCGGCACGGCCCGCGCGAGGAACGCGCCGCCGCCCTGGCCGCCCGGCGGTTCCGGACCGTCGAGGCGGCCGCGCGGCTGGCCGTGGCCGCCGCCGACAAGATCACCTCCACGGTCGGGGACCGCCCCCTGACGGTGGCGACGGAGGCCGCGCGCAAGGCCGTACGCCCCGACCTGGTGCCGCTCTGGCTGCCGCAGGTCCCCGGTGCCGCCGCCCCCGCACTGCCCACGACCCGGCGGGTGGGCGCGGCCGCGGTCTACTACCCGGCCTGCGTCAACCGCATCTTCGGCGGACCCGCGGGCGATCCCGGGCCCTCCCTGCCGGAAGCGGTGGTGGCCGTGTCGGCGCGGGCCGGGAAGCCGGTGTGGATCCCCCGCGACGTCACCGGCACCTGCTGCGCGACGATCTGGAACTCCAAGGGGTACGAGGACGGCAACCGGGTGATGGCCAACCGGATCGTGGAGGCCGCCTGGGGCTGGACGGCCGGCGGCCGACTGCCCCTGGTGGTCGACGCCTCCTCCTGCACCCTCGGCATCGCGCGCGAGGTGGTCCCGTACCTGACGGAGGACAACCGGGCCCTGCACGCGGAACTGCGGATCGTCGACTCCGTCGTCTGGGCGGCCCACGAACTGCTGCCCCGGCTGGAGGTACTGCGCACGGTCGGGTCCGCTGTCCTCCACCCCACCTGTTCGATGCGCCATCTGGGTGACGAGGCCGAACTGCGCGCGGTGGCCGAGGCCTGCGCCGACGAGGTGGTCGTCCCGGACGACGCCGGCTGCTGCGCCTTCGCCGGCGACCGGGGGATGCTGCACCCGGAGCTGACGGAATCGGCGACGGCCCGCGAGGCCGCGGAGGTGACGGCCCGGCAGTTCGACGCGCACCTGTCGGCGAACCGCATGTGCGAGGTGGGCATGGACCGGGCCACGGGGCGGAGCTACTCCTCGGCGCTGCTCGCGCTGGAGCGTGCCACGCGCCCCTGAACGCGCCCGGCGCGGGCGGCGGGCCGCGCCGGACGCCGGGCGTCCCGTTCCCCCGCAACACGCGCGGGGCGCACTTCCACCCACCGGAAAATCGATTGCCGGGGCCGGTCCGRGAAGACGAACCTTGCGGGGTTCGGCCTACTCGACCAGTCATGGGGCGTCATGCAGATCAGCGATCTTCCGTATCCGGATCCCGGAGTACCGGACGCCCGTACCGGCCCGAGGTTCCTGCTGTGGCTGGGCCGGGGACAACTCGGCGGCCAGGCCCGCAGCCTGGCCTGGGGGCTCCTCCACTTCGGCGGCGTCGCCGGGCTGCCGTACACCGTGGGACTCGGCGTGGAGGCGGTCGTGCGCCGCGACGGCGGCGGACTGCTCCGCGTCGGCGTGCTGCTCCTGCTGCTCGGTATCGCCATCTCGCTCGGCGACGCGATGCTGCACCGCACCGCCGTCACCAACTGGATCACGGCGGCCGCGCGGGTCCAGCAGTTGCTGGCCCGCAAGACCGCCGAACTGGGCTCCGCCCTGACCCGCCGGGTCGCGGCGGGCGAAGTGGTGTCCGTGTCAACGGGTGACGTCGAGAAGATCGGATGGTTCGTCGAGGCCGTCTCCCGGTTCCTCGCCGCAGCCCTGACCGTCGCCGCGATCTGCGTCGGCCTGCTCTTCTACGCGCCCGCGATCGGCGCGGTCGTCGCCGTGGGCGTCCCGGTGCTCGCCCTGTCCGTCCTGCCGCTGCTGCCGCGCGCCACCCGGCGCGCGGACGTCCAGCGCGAGAAGGCGGGCAAGGCCACCGAGCTGGCCTCCGACACCGTCGCCGGCCTGCGCGTCCTGCGGGGCATCGGCGGTGAGGAACTGTTCCTCGGGCGCTACCGGGAAGCCTCGCAGGAGGTCCGCAGGGCCGCCGTGCGCAGTGCCCGGATGTGGGCGCTGATCGCGGCCGTGCAGGTGCTGCTCCCGGGCGCCCTGATGATCACGGTGGTCTGGTACGGGGCCGGGCTCGTGGCGGACGAACGGCTCGCGGTGGGCGAACTCGTGGCGGCCTTCAGTGCGGTGGCCACGATGCTGTACCCGCTGCGGCACTTCCAGGAGATCGCGATGGCCTACTCCTTCTCCCGGCCCTCCGCCGCACGGGCGGCGCGGGTGCTGTCGCTGACGCGCACCGGGGACGAGGGCCCGGCCGACTCCGGCGCGGCGGGGGCCCTTCGGGCTCCGGCGCCGGGCGGGGACCTGTACGACGCCGAGACGGGGGTGCTGGCCCCGGCCGGCGCCTTCACGGCGGTGGTGTGCGGGGACCCGGACCTGGCGGGCCGGCTGGCGGAGCGGCTGGGGGGACATCCGACGGACGCCGTCGCCGGGGCGCGCTCCGCGCTGCTCGGCGGGGTCGCGCTGGACGAGCTCGCGCTGGACACGGCCCGCGAGCTGGTCCTCGTACAGGACAAGGACCCGGTACTGCTCTCCGGGACGCTGCGCGAGCTGTTCGACGTGCCGGCCTCGGGGTCCGTGACCCCGGCGGCGGCGCTGGAGGCCGCGCAGTGCGACGACGTCCTGGACGCGCTGCTGCAGTCGGCCCCCGACACGGTGCGGGACCCGATGGACGCCCGCATCACCGAACGCGGCCGCTCGCTGTCCGGCGGGCAGCGCCAGCGGCTGGCGCTGGCCAGGTCGCTGGTGACCGACCCGGAGGTGCTGGTGCTGGACGAGCCGACCTCGGCGGTGGACTCGCACACCGAGGCGCGGATCGCCGACGGGATCGCGGCCCTGCGGTCCGGGCGCACGACGGTGGTGCTGGCGTCCTCGCCGCTGCTGCTGGACCGTGCCGACCGGGTCGTCCTGGTCCACGAGGGCCGGGCCCTGCCCGCGGGCACGCACCGCGAGCTGCTGCTCGGCGAGCCGCGCTACCGGGCGGTCGTCACCCGCGAGACGGACGAGGAACAGCGGCGCGCCGGGATCGGCCTGGCGGGGCCGGCAGACGAACTCACAGGGATCGAGGAATCCGCATGATCGGCGTGGCGCCCCCGGAGCACGATCCGGCGGCCCCCGAGACGGCCGCGACGCTGCCCGTGGGCACGTCGGCGACCGTACGGGGCTACGTGCGCGGCCTGCTGCGCCGTCACCGGCGGGCCTTCGTGGTGCTGGTGGGGGTCAACACGGTGGCGGTGGTCGCCTCGATGGTGGGCCCTTCCCTGCTGGGTCAGGTCGTCGACGAGCTCTCGTCGGGGGCGCGTGAGCTCCATCTGGGGCGCGTGGCGCTGCTGTTCGCGCTGGCGCTGGCCGTCCAGACGTTCTTCGTACGGATGGTGCGGTTGCGCGGGGCGATGCTCGGCGAGGAGATGCTGGCCGATCTGCGCGAGGACTTCCTGGTGCGGTCGGTCGGTCTGCCCCCGGGCGTCCTGGAGCGCGCGGGGACCGGCGACCTGCTCTCGCGGATCACCACCGACGTCGACCGGCTGGCCAACGCGATGCGCGAGGCCGTGCCGCAGCTGACCATCGGCGTGGTCTGGGCCGGGCTGCTCTACGGGGCCCTGGTGGTCACCGCTCCGCCGCTGGCGCTGGCCGCGCTGGTGGCGCTGCCGGTCCTGGTCGTCGGCTGCCGCTGGTACTTCCGGCGGGCGCCCTCGGCGTACCGCTCGGAGGCGGCCGGGTACGCGGCGGTCGCGGCGGCGCTCACCGAGACGGTGGACGCGGGACGGACCGTGGAGGCGCACCGGCTGGGGCGGCGCCGGATCTCGCTGTCGGAGCGGCGGATCAAGGAGTGGACGGCCTGGGAGCGGTACACGCTGTACCTGCGGACGGTCCTCTTCCCCGTCGTCAACATCACCTACGTGACGATCCTCGGCTCCGTGCTGATGATCGGCGGGTACTGCGTGCTGCGGGGCTGGATGACGGTCGGGCAGCTGACCACGGGGGCGCTGCTGGCGCAGATGATGGGCGACCCGATCAGCCTGATCCTGCGCTGGTACGACGAGCTCCAGGTCGCCCAGGTCTCGCTGGCCCGACTGGTGGGCGTGCGCGAGATCGAGCCGGACGCCGGGGACGGCACCGTCGCCCCCGGGGGCCGGGAGGTGCGGGCGCAGGAGGTCCGGTTCGGTTACAAGGAGGGCGTGGACGTCCTGCACCAGGTGTCGATGTCGGTGCCGCCGGGCACCCGGATGGCGCTGGTCGGTCCCTCGGGCGCGGGCAAGTCCACCCTGGGCAGGCTGCTGGCGGGCATCTACGCGCCCCGGACCGGTGAGGTCACGCTCGGTGGCGCGAGGCTGTCGCGGATGCCGGCGGAGCGGGTGCGGGAGCACGTGGCGCTGGTCAACCAGGAGCACCACGTCTTCGTGGGATCGCTGCGGGACAATCTGCGTCTCGCCCGGTCGGGTGCGGCCGACGCCGAACTGTGGGCGGCGCTGGACGCGGTGGACGCGGACGGCTGGGTGCGGGCCCTGGAAACGGGGCTGGACACCGAGGTGGGGTCCGGCGGGAGCGCGCTGACTCCGGCTCAGGCCCAGCAGATCGCGCTGGCCCGGCTGGTACTGGCGGACCCGCACACGCTGGTGCTGGACGAGGCGACCTCGCTGCTGGACCCCCGGGCCGCACGGCACCTGGAGCGTTCGCTCGCGAGGGTGCTGGACGGCCGTACGGTCATCGCGATCGCCCACCGGCTCCACAYGGCGCACGACGCGGACGTGATCGCGGTGGTCGAGGGCGGCCGGATCAGCGAGCTGGGCTCGCACGACGAGCTGGTGGCGGCCGACGGGGCGTACGCGGCCCTCTGGCGCTCCTGGCACGGCTGACCCGCCCCGCGGTGCCCGGCTCCCAGAGCCGGGCACCCGGGGCCGGAGCGCCTGCCGACACCGGACCGGCCCTCCGCGGGTCACCGATTCGGGTCCATGACGTCCGGCGGTGTGCTTCCCGCGGAGTACGGGTCCGGGGGCGTACGGGACCGGGCGGAGTGCGGGTCCGGCGGAGTACGGGTCTAGATGAAGCCGAGGGCCGCGGCGCCGCCGAAGCCGCCGAGGAGCATGAAGACCGGCATCAGGACCTTGAGCTCCACCCAGCTGCCGGCGCGGAAGCGCATCGCCTTCGGGGGGCCGATCGGGTACCAGCGCTTCCCCCCGATGGGGAGGGGCCACAGGATCGGGCAGCCGGAGACGGTGAGCGCGTCGCCGATGTCGTGGACGAGGGCTCCGAGCAGGATCGGCAGGCCGAGCCACAGGTACTCCTGGCCGGGGCCGGTGAAGAGCCAGCCCGCGCCGTTGCCCGGCTGGTCGAGCACTCCGGCCAGGATCCAGGCACTCGTGGYGCCGAGCAGCCAGACCAGGATGTCGCTGGACATCCGGGCCGCCCGCCAGAGGAGCCCCTCGACGGCCAGCACCAGATGGACGAAGAGCAGCACGAGCACGCCCCAGCGGTCGGCGGTGACCGCGAGCGCGGAGGAGCCGGCGCCTATCAGGACCGCCCAGAGCCAGGTGTGGGTCAGGGTGCGGTGACCCCCGTTGCGGCGGGGGTCGCGCGGGGCGCGGGTGGCCTTGTAGACGGAGTAGGAGATCTTGTCGACCACCTCGCACAGGCCCCGGGAGAGGGGGCCGAAGGCGCGGGAGATCGTCGCCGACTTGTGGTCGAGGTCGGGGGCCAGGGCCGCACCGGCGCATATGAGCGCGCCGACGACCAGTACGGGCCACGGCATCGGGTGGCCGGCTGCGGCCGTCGCCGCGCCCACCCCCAGCCAGGCCGCTGCCCCGGAGAGTGAGTGCGCCGGCCCCATCATGGTCTGTGTCCCGCCCCGGTCGTGTGTGATCGGGCCCCGTCGAGCGTTTCGGTCGGGCCGCCTCGACGGCACAGCGTACCCGTGACGATCTTCGTCCCGGTGGCCGGTTCCCTCTTCTAGGCGGAAGCCAGGCAAGATGGGGGGTGTGACCCTCATTGATCAGCTCCCGCCGAACGCCGACCCCGACGCCCTCTTCGAGGCTTTCTCCTCGTGGGCGGAGGACCAGGGCATCACCCTGTACCCGGCGCAGGAGGAGGCCCTGATCGAGGTCGTCTCCGGTGCGAACGTGATCCTGTCGACCCCGACCGGCTCGGGCAAGAGCCTCGTGGCGGCGGGCGCCCACTTCACCGCGCTGGCCCAGGACAAGGTGACCTTCTACACCGCCCCGATCAAGGCGCTGGTGTCGGAGAAGTTCTTCGACCTGTGCAAGCTGTTCGGCACTGAGAACGTCGGCATGCTGACCGGCGACGCCTCCGTCAACGCCGACGCCCCGGTGATCTGCTGCACGGCCGAAGTGCTGGCCTCCATCGCCCTGCGCGACGGCAAGTACGCCGACATCGGCCAGGTCGTGATGGACGAGTTCCACTTCTACGCCGAGCCGGACCGCGGCTGGGCCTGGCAGATCCCGCTGCTGGAACTGCCCCAGGCGCAGTTCGTCCTGATGTCGGCGACCCTCGGCGACGTGAAGCGCTTCGAGGAGGACCTGACCCGGCGCACCGGCCGTCCGACGTCGGTGGTCCGCTCGGCGAGCCGGCCCGTCCCGCTGTCCTACGAGTACGTGACCACGCCGATCACGGACACCATCACGGAGCTGCTGGAGACCCGGCAGGCCCCGGTCTACATCGTGCACTTCACCCAGGCCCAGGCGGTCGAGCGGGCGCAGTCGCTGATGAGCATCAACATGTGCACCCGCGAGGAGAAGGACAAGATCGCGGAGCTGATCGGCAACTTCCGTTTCACCACGAAGTTCGGCCAGAACCTCTCCCGTTACGTCCGCCACGGCATCGGCGTGCACCACGCGGGCATGCTGCCCAAGTACCGGCGGCTGGTGGAGAAGCTGGCCCAGGCCGGTCTGCTGAAGGTCATCTGCGGGACCGACACCCTCGGCGTCGGCGTCAACGTCCCGATCCGCACGGTGCTGTTCACCGCGCTCACCAAGTACGACGGCAGCCGCGTCCGCACTCTGCGCGCCCGCGAGTTCCACCAGATCGCCGGACGCGCGGGCCGGGCCGGCTTCGACACGGCCGGCTTCGTGGTGGCGCAGGCGCCCGAGCACGTCATCGAGAACGAGAAGGCCCTCGCGAAGGCGGGCGACGACCCGAAGAAGCGCCGCAAGGTGGTCCGCAAGAAGGCCCCCGAGGGCTTCGTGGCCTGGTCGGACACCACCTTCGAGAAGCTGATCGCCGCCGACCCGGAGCCGCTGACCTCGCGCTTCAAGGTCACCAACATCATGCTGCTGTCGGTCATCGCCCGGCCGGGCGATGCCTTCCAGGCGATGCGCCACCTCCTGGAGGACAACCACGAGCCGCGCAAGGCCCAGTTGCGGCACATCCGGCGGGCCTTCGCGATCTACCGTTCGCTGATGGACGGCTGCGTGGTGGAAAAGCTCGACGCCCCCGACGCCGAGGGCCGCACCATCCGCCTGACCGTCGACCTCCAGCAGGACTTCGCGCTCAACCAGCCGCTGTCCACCTTCGCGCTGGCCTCCTTCGACCTGCTGGACCCGGAGTCCCCGTCCTACGCACTGGACATGGTCTCGGTCGTCGAGTCCACCCTGGACGACCCGCGCCAGATCCTGGCCGCCCAGCAGAACAAGGAGCGCGGCATCGCGGTCGGCGCGATGAAGGCCGACGGGATCGAGTACGAGGAGCGCATGGAGCGCCTCCAGGACGTCACCTATCCCAAGCCCCTGGAAGAGCTGCTGCTGCACGCCTACGACGTGTACAGCAAGAGCCACCCGTGGGTCCGCGACCACCCGGTCTCCCCTAAGTCGATCATCCGCGACATGTACGAGCGCGCGATGACCTTCACCGAGTTCACCTCCTTCTACGAGCTGGCCCGCACCGAGGGCATCGTGCTGCGCTACCTGGCGAGCGCGTACAAGGCGCTGGACCACACCATCCCCGACGACCTGAAGTCCGAGGACCTCCAGGACCTCATCGCCTGGCTGGGCGAGCTGGTCCGCCAGGTGGACTCCAGCCTGCTCGACGAGTGGGAGCAGCTGGCGAACCCGGAGGTGGAGACGGCGGAGCAGGCCCAGGAGAAGGCCGACCAGGTCAAGCCGGTCACGGCGAACGCCCGCGCCTTCCGTGTCCTGGTCCGCAACGCGATGTTCCGGCGGGTCGAGCTGGCGGCCCTGGACCACGTCAACGTGCTGGGCGAGCTGGACGCCGAGTCCGGCTGGGACGCCGACGCCTGGGGCGAGGCCATGGACGGGTACTGGGACGAGTACGACGACCTCGGCACCGGCCCCGACGCCCGCGGCCCCAAGCTCCTCCAGATCGAGGAGGACCCCGCCCACGGCCTGTGGCGCGTCCGCCAGACGTTCGCCGACCCGAACGGCGACCATGGCTGGGGCATCAGCGCCGAGGTCGACCTCGCCGCGTCCGACGAGGAGGGCCGGGCCGTCATCCGGGTCACCTCGGTCGGCGAGCTCGGGCTGCTCTGACCGAACCCCGCACGCCGCCGGCCGGTGCCCGCGCACCGCGCCGGCCGGACCCACCGCACCCGACAGTGGAGAGCTGCTGATGACGAACCCCGCCGAGAGACTGGTCGATCTGCTCGACCTGGAGCAGATCGAGGTCAACATCTTCCGGGGCGCGAGCCCCCAGGAGTCCCTCCAGCGCGTGTTCGGCGGACAGGTCGCCGGGCAGGCGCTGGTGGCGGCCGGCCGCACCACCGAGAGCGACCGGCCGGTCCACTCTCTGCACGCGTACTTCCTGCGCCCGGGCATCCCCGGGGTGCCCATCGTGTACCAGGTGGAACGGGTGCGCGACGGGCGCTCCTTCACCACGCGCCGGGTCACCGCGGTCCAGCAGGGCAAGACCATCTTCAATCTGACCGCCTCCTTCCATCACCCGGAGGAGGGCAGCATCGAGCACCAGCTGCCTCCCCGCCTCGACTTCCCCCACCCGGACGCGCTCCCGAAGGTCGTGGACGAGATCCGCGAGCACCTGGGCGCGCTGCCCGAGGCGCTGGAGCGGATGGCCCGCCGTCAGCCCTTCGACATCCGGTACGTGGACCGGCTCCGCTGGACTCCGGAGGAGCTCAAGGACGCCGATCCGCGCAGCGCGGTGTGGATGCGGGCGGTCGGCCCGCTGGGCGACGACCCGCTCGTGCACACCTGCGCCCTCACCTACGCCAGTGACATGACCCTCCTCGACGCCGTGCGCATCCCCGTGGAACCGCTGTGGGGCATGCGCGGTTTCGACATGGCCTCGCTGGACCACGCCATGTGGTTCCACCGGCCCTTCCGCGCGGACGAGTGGTTCCTGTACGACCAGGAGTCACCCATCGCGCACGGCGGGCGCGGTCTGGCCCGTGGCCGCATCTACGACGTGGAGGGCAGGCTGCTGGTCTCCGTCGTCCAGGAGGGTCTCTTCCGCCCGTACCCGGCCGAGGCGGCCAAGCCGGCCGTGTCCCCGCAGTAGTCCCGTCGGCCTCTCCGCCGAACCCTCCGCCGGCGGTTCCGTCGGCGGTTCCGTCCGTACGCCCGTCACCTCCCCTCCGAAGAGCTGAGCGCACATGCCCACCCCGGTCCTCCCCTGCCCCTGCGGGCTGCCCGCCGCCTACCCGGAATGCTGCGGCCGCTTCCACTCGGGCGCCCGGCAGGCACCCACCGCGGAGCTGCTGATGCGGTCGCGGTTCAGCGCGTTCGCGGTCGGCGACACCGCCTACCTGATGCGCTCCTGGCACTCCTCGACCCGGCCGGACCGGCTCGATCTGGATCCCGAGCAGCGCTGGGAGCGACTGGAGATCCTGGCCACCGAGCGCGGCGGGATGTTCGAGACGGAGGGGTCGGTGGAGTTCCGGGCGCACTACCGGGAGGGCGGGCACACGGGCTCGCTGCGCGAGCACAGTGCCTTCTCCCGCGAGGCGGGCGCCTGGGTCTACGTCGGCCCCCTCTCCCCCGTCGAGTTCGACTGACCCCGCTCCCCGGTCGAGTCCCGCCGCCCCCGCGCCCCGGTCAGGGCGAAGTCGAGGCTGGTGCGGTACCAGTGCACCTCGTCCGGCGGCTCCGCCAGCAGCAGCCGCCCGGCCACGGCGGCCGCGGCCGGGACCTGCGGGTGGCCGTAGGGCGGGGGCGGCGCGAGCGCGGCGAGGACGATCCGTTCCGCCGGGTCGGGGACGGCCTGACGCACCTGTTGTTCGGGCAGTACGGAGGCCAGTACGGCGGCCCGCTCCCACGGATCGGCGGTTCGTCTCAACAGCAGCCCCACGTGCCGTCCGCGCCACCGGCGCGGGCGCAGATCCGCTTTGGCCTCCAGCATCTCCCGGTCCCCCGGGGGCGCGGCCCCGCTCAGCAACCACGGCTCCCGGGCGGCGAACTCCCTCAGCTCGGCGGCCAGATAGAGCCAGACGACGGCCCGATATCGGTTGATCCGGTAGCCGACGGGGGTGAGGTGCCCGCAGCGCGCGAGCCGGGTGAAGCGGCTCGGGCCGGTCCCCAGCGCCCGTGCCCCGGCGTCGGCGCCGGCCACGGTCTCGATCCGCTCCCGCAGTGTCCCCGGGTACCCCTCACCCGCCCTGACCCGGTCCAGTTCGGCGCGGGCGAACCGAGCGGCTCCGCCGGCCGCCCGCGGGCCGGGACGCACCAGCCCCAGCTGGACGGCACGCGCGAACTCGCTTCGGCGAAGCCCCAGTTCCCCGGCGGCCCGGACCGCGCTCAGCAGCTCCGGCGGCCGCGCATCGGCCCGCGGCCCGCCTGCGCCCCCGCCTGCGCCCCCGCCCGCGCCCCCGCCCGCGTCCCCGTCCCGGCCGATGTCTCCGTCTCGGCCGGCGTCCCCGCCCCCGCCCCCGTACGGACCGGCCAACGCCTCGGTGCGCGGCCCCTCGCCCGGCCCCGAACCCGCCTTCACAACCGGCTCCGCACCCCCGTCCCCGGGCGTCTCCGTCGGCACGGGCTCGGGCGCTCCCGCGCTCACGTTCCCGCTCACGTCCGGGCGCGGCCCGCGCGGGTCCCCGCCCCCGGGCGGCCCGGACCGCTCCCGTCCGTCTGCGTCCCTGTCGGCCGATGCACGCTCCAGCGCTTGCACCTTCATCACGGTCCTCCCCCACGAGTGCCGATCACTCTGTGTGAAGACCGTAACTCGGTGCGACGAACCCGCGCGAGGCCTGTGGATAACTCCGCCCCAGGCGGCCGCCGG
The DNA here is from genome assembly GCF_052114405.1 of Streptomyces sp. M-16. Classification (NCBI taxonomy): domain Bacteria; kingdom Bacillati; phylum Actinomycetota; class Actinomycetes; order Kitasatosporales; family Streptomycetaceae; genus Streptomyces; species Streptomyces sp. M-16. The sequence continues at coordinate 97,648 of NZ_JBFRER010000002.1, forward strand.
TCAGCCCCCGGTGATCCGCCGCTCCGCGACCCCCAGGTGCTCCCCGACCCGGTTGACCAGCAGCGTCATCTCATAAGCCACCTGGACGATGTCCGCCTCGGCCGCGCTCAGCGCGCACAGGGAACTGCCCGAACCCGCCGCGACGACGAACAGGAAGCCCTCGTCGTACTCGACCATGGTCTGGCGCACCTCCCCCGCCCTGAAGTGCCGCCCCGACCCCTTCGCCAGGCTCTGCAGCCCCGCCGCGACCGCCGCGAGGTGCTCGGCGTCCTCGCGGGCCAGCCCGGCGCTCGCGGCCGTCACCAGTCCGTCGTTGGACAGCACCACCGCGTGGCGGACCTGCGGGACCCTGCGCGTCAGATCGTCGAGCAGCCAGTCGAGCTGCTTGTCCAGTGCCATTTCCAGCCCCTCCCCGTTGACGCGGCCGACGTGGCCGCGCCCCACCCCGCTTGGTCGTGCCGCAAGCCTTCCCCACCAGCCCCTTTCCGGCAAGGAGGATGGACCCATGGCACAGAAGATGACTCAAGAGGAATGGCGTGCGTTCGTCTCGCACTCCACCCGCACCGGAAAGCTGTCCACGGTCCGCGAGGACGGAAGCCCGCACATCGCTCCCATCTGGTTCGTTCTCGACGGTGACGCCTTCGTCTTCAACACAGGCAAGAACACCGTCAAGGGGCGGAATCTGGCCCGGGACGGCCGGGTCGCCCTCTGTGTGGACGACGACCGGCCGCCCTTCTCCTACGTCGTGCTCCAGGGGCGCGCCGAGATCAGCGAGAACCTGGAGGAGATGCTCCCCTGGGCGACGCGGATCGGCTCCCGCTACATGGGCGAGGACCGCGGCGAGGCCTTCGGCCGCCGCAACGCCGTCCCCGGCGAACTCCTCGTCCGCGTACCCATCGACAAGGTGATCGCGACGGCCGGCATCGCCGACTGACGTCACACGGGATCGGCCTGCGGCCCGACCGAATCGAGCAGCCGGGCGGTGTGCACCCGCCCGGCGTACTCGACGAGCCTGATCAGCACTTCCTTTCCCGAGTCCTTGTCGCGGGCGTCGCAGAGCACCACCGGTGTCCCCTGCTCCAGGTCGAGGGCCCGCGCCACGTCGTTGGCCCCGTAACGCCGTGCGTCGGTGAAGCAGTTGACGGCCACCACGAACGGGATCCGCCGGTGCTCGAAGTAGTCCACGGCCGGGAAGCAGTCCTCCAGCCGCCGGGTGTCGGCGAGGACCACCGCGCCCAGCGCGCCCAGCGCGAGCTCGTCCCACAGGAACCAGAACCGGTCCTGCCCCGGCGTCCCGAACAGGTACAGGGACAGGCCGGACCGGATCGTGATCCGTCCGAAGTCCATGGCCACGGTGGTCGTGGTCTTCTGGTCGACCCCGCCGGTGTCGTCGACCCGCTCGCCGGCCTCGCTCAGCAGCTCTTCGGTCCGCAGCGGCCTGATCTCGCTGACCGCGCCCACCAGCGTGGTCTTGCCGACGCCGAAGCCCCCCGCCACGAGGATCTTCAGGGCGAGCGCGGCCAGTTCCTCGTCCGTCGCGGAACCTCCCCGCCCCGCCGGTCCGTTGTCGTGCAGTCCCATCACAGCGCTCGCAATCCCTCGATGACTTCCCGCAGAATCCGCATCTCCGGCAGCCGGGCGGGCGGCACCGGACGGCTGACCTTGACGTGCCCCGCCTCCAACAGGTCACCGAGCAGTACCCGCACCACCCCCACGGGCAGGTCCGCGTCGGCGGCGAGTTCGGCCACCGACTGGGTCTCGTCGCGGCAGCGCCCCAGCAACGCCCGGTGCTCCGGGCCGAGCAGCGCCTCCTCCCCCGTTCCCTCGGCCGCCGGGTCCACCACGACCAGCGCGATGAGGTCGAAACGCACGCCGTGGGGCCCCGGCTTCGTGCGCCCGCCGGTCATGGCGTACGGGCGCACGAGCGGGCCCGCCTCGGCGTCGTACCACTGGTCGTCCATGCGCCGGACCGCCGCCCTCACCCTGCGGCCGGCGGGCGGACCGCGAACCGGGGCGGGGCGTACAGGTGCTCGCCGACCCGCTTGACCAGCCGGGCCATCTCGTAGGCGATCAATCCGATGTCGGCGCCGGCCGCGCTGAGGACGGCCAGGCAGGAGCCGTCGCCCGCGGCCGCGACGAAGAGGTAGCCCTCGTCCATCTCCACCATCGTCTGGCGCACGCCCCCGGTGCGGAAGTGCCGGCCCGCGCCCTTGGCCAGGCTGTGGAACCCGGAGGCCACGGCGGCGAGGTGCTCGGCGTCCTCCCGGCTCAGCGCGCTGGAGGAGCCCACGGCCAGGCCGTCGTTGGACAGGACGACGGCGTGCCGGACCTCTCGGACCCGCGTCACCAGGTCGTCCAGCAGCCAGTCCAGCTCGCCGGACCGGCTCACCGGGTCGGCGTCGATGCCGTGGCCGATCCCGTGGCCGATCCCGCGGCCGGCCGTTCCCCGGACGGTCCCGTAGCCGGTTCCGTGGCCCGTCCCGTGGTGTTCGATCATCACACTTCTCCTTCGCTGCCCGCGTGGGGGCCGCCGTTCGGGTTGGAGGTCTCCCGGGTGCCGCGCGCCCAGCCCGCCCGGAAGGCGGCCATCCGGTCCCGGGCCTGTTCGGGGCTGCGCTCCGGGGGCTCCTCGGCGGTCCCGGCGCCAGGGGCCTGGGCGCCGGACGCCTCGCGCAGCTGCGGGACCAGGCTGGCCTGCCTTACCCGGCGGGGCAGTCCGGTGACCGGCGCGGCGGTGAGAGCGGGGGCGGGCACGGGTCCCGGGGCGGGGGCGGACACCGGGTGCGTACGGGTGCCCGTGCCACCGGGGCCGCGCGGCCGGAGGGGGGCGACCGGAGCGGGGCGCGACCCCTGCGGTCCGGGGGCGCCGGGCGCGGCGGAGGCGGGGGCCGGGACGGAGGCTGTCGCCGGGACGGACGGCCGGCCGGGCGCCGGGACGCCGCGCACGGTCTCCCGTACGACACTCACGGCCGCGGGCCGCTCCGGCTGCCCCGCACCGGCCGGGGACGCGGGGCCGGGGTCGGGGGTGGTGGGGACAGAGGCGGGGCCGGGCTCGATCGCGCCCTGCAGCAGGGAGTTGGGCAGCAGCACGACCGCGGTCGTGCCTCCGTAGGGCGACGGCCGCAGGCGCACCCGCACCCCGTGGCGGGAGGAGAGCCGGCTGACCACGAACAGGCCGAGGCGGTCGCTGTCGAAGAGGTCGAGGTCCTCGGAGTGCTCGATTCGGCGGTTGGCGTCGGCCAGCGCCTCGCGGCCCATGCCGAGCCCCCGGTCCTCGACCTCCAGGACGTACCCGGCGCCGACGGGCTCGCCGCTGACCCGGACCTTGGTGTGCGGCGGGGAGAACTGGGTGGCGTTCTCGACGAGTTCGGCGAGGAGGTGGGTGAGGTCGGCCACCGACGCGCCGACGACGGCGGCTTCCGCGAGGCCGCGGACCTCGACCCGCGGGTAGTCCTCGATCTCGGAGACGGCGGCGCGCACGACGTTCGTGAGCGGGACCGGCACGCGCCAGGCCCGGCCGGGAGCGGCGCCCGAGAGGATGATCAGGCTTTCCGCGTGGCGGCGCATCCGGGTGGTGAGGTGGTCGAGCCGGAAGAGGTCGTCGAGCTCGCCGGGGTCGTCGGCGCGCCGCTCCATGGAGTCCAGCAGGTTGAGCTGCTTGTGCACGAGGACCTGGCTGCGGCGGGCGAGGTTGACGAAGACCCCGCTCACCCCGCTGGCGAATTCGGCCCGTTCGACGGCGGCGCTCAGAGCCGCCCGGTGGACCGTGGACAGCGCGGTGCCGACCTGGGTGATCTCGTCCTCGGTGGTCCCTGCGGGCACGGGCCCGGCCTCGACGTCGGTGTCGATGTCCACGGCCCGGCCCGCGCGGAGCCGGTCCATGGCGTCCGGGAGCTTGCGGTGGGCGATCTCCAGGGCGGTGTTGCGCAGCGAGACCAGTTCGACGACCAGGGTGCGGCCGATGCGGACGGAGATGACCAGCGAGGCTGCGACGGCGGCCAGCCCCAGCAGTACCGCCGCCCCGGCGGGGCCGAGCAGGCCCTCGGCGAGCGGGTCGGCCCGGCCCGCGGACCCGGCAGCGGCGGCGGCCAGCCGGATGTCGCGCATGGAGCCGCTGACGCTCGTGTACGCGGCCTCCCACCCCGCGGGCACAGCGCGCGCCGCCTCGCGGGGGGCCTCCCGCTGCGCCGTCGCCCCGCCGGCGGGGGCGGCGGCCAGGGCCTTGTCCTCCGCACCCGTGAGCTCGGCGTAGAACGCGCTCTTCGCCACGGACTCCCAGGCGGCGCGCTGGGCCGTCGGCAGATCCGGGGCGGTGGCGGCGGTCAGTGTGCGGCGGTTCTCGATCACACCGGTCAGGCGGCGGAGCGCGTCGGGGGTGCGGGGTCCCGGCACGGCGAGCAGGACGTCCTCGCGGGAGAGCATCTCGCCGGCTCGGTCGAACTCCAGCAGGACGCGGCTGTCGGGGCCGGGTTCGGGGTCCTGACCGCCGGAGAGGGCGCCCTCGACGGCGAGGGCGGAGTCGGCGGCCTCGGTGTAGACCGCATACGCGCCGTCCGGGGTGGCGCGGCGCTCGGTGACGTCCTTGCGGGCCGCGCCGAGCCCTTCCGCGCGGGAGACGAAGGTGTCCAGTCGGGTGACCACGTCGCCGTGGTAGTCGCCGGAGTCGGCGACGGTGTGCCGGTTCCCGAGGCGGAGCCGCCGTACGGCGTCGTCCGTGCGCCGGGCCTGCTGTTCCAGGGCCGCCGCCTGGTCGGAGGCCGGATCGGCCAGGAAGCGGACGGCGGCCCGGCGTTCGGCCTGGAGCTCGGTCAGGGCGGCCGCGACTGGGGTGCGGATCTCGGCGTCGGCCTGCCGGACCCGGCTGAGCCGGGCGACGTCCTGGGCGGCGGCGACGGTGGCGAAGGCCCACAGGCCCAGCAGGGAGACGACCGGGACCATCAGCAGCGAGACGATCTTCGCCCGGACGGTGGCGGGGCGCAGGCGGATCCGGGGGCGCGCGGCGACGGGTGCGCTCCCGGCCCGGTCGAAACTCGGGGCCGGGACCGGGACCGGGACCGGTGGTTCCTCGGCGGGGGGACCGGCGTGCGCCCGGCGGCCGCGCGCCGGTGGCACGGGTGGCCGCGGAGCCGCTGCCTGCGGTCTTCTGCGGGATGTGCGCATGGGCTCCTCGTTCGGGGCGGTACGGGGCGGGGCCGGGACGGCGCCGGGACGGGCGGTCGTTCAGTGCGCGGCCACGGCGCCCTCGCCCGGTCGGCCGGGGACCGCGGGTCCGGGTGAGGGGACGGCGACGGCACCGGAAGCCGAGGCGGACGCGGCGCGTTCGTCGGCGGTCGGGGACAGCGCCACGAACGCGGCGGTGATGAAGAGGTAGGAGCCGAGCCCGACCGCGAGCGGGAAGATGAACTGCAGGGCGGTGGCTCCGGGCAGCGCCTGGTCCGAGGGAGTGACGCGGACGGAGACGGCCAGCATCCCGGTGTAGTGCATGCTGCTGACCGCGAGGCCCATCACCAGCGAGGCGACGGCCACGGCCGCCGGCGACTTGATGTCGAGGGCGGCCCAGAGGGCGGCGGTGGCGGCGACGACGGCGATGACGACGGAGAGCCCGACGGTGAGCGGGTCGTAGGCGACCCGGCCGTGCAGGCGCAGGGCCGCCATGCCGAGGTAGTGCATGCTCGCGACGCCGAGTCCGGTGGTCAGACCGCCGAGGACGAGGGACCGGCCGCGGGCCCTGCCGTAGCCGACGGCGAAGACCCCGGCGCCGACGACGAGCACCGCGACGAGCAGGCTGAGGATGGTCAGCGGCACGTTGTAGTGGATCTCGGTGCCGGTGACGTGGAAGCCGAGCATCGCGACGAAGTGCATCGTCCAGATGCCGGTGCCGATGGCCGAGGCCGCCGTGAGGAGCCAGTTGCGGCGGGAGGCCCCGGTGGCGGCGAGCGCGCGGACGGTGCAGCGCAGTCCGAGGGCGGCGCCGATCGATGCCATCACATATGACAGTGCGGGTGTCAGCCAGCCATAGGCGGCGTGGTCCAGGTGTCCCATGGCCACGGGACGCTAGTCCGGGTGAGGGCACGAACAGGGGAAGCATTTCGAAAGCCGCTGGAACTGCTGGAATATGACAGAGATACGTTCATCTCCGATCACACCACGTGCCAGCTTGCACACGGCCCGCAGGCGGGCGGCGGTACGGGATCATGGGGGCATGAGCCGTACGAACGAGGACCACACACACGTGCAGGAGTTCTTCGGGGCACGCGCCGCCGACTGGGACCGCAAGTTCCCCGAGGACGGGCCCGCCTTCACGGCCGCCGTGGGCGAGCTGGGCCTGGGCCCCGGCGACCGGGTGCTCGACGCGGGCTGCGGGACGGGCCGGGCCCTGACCCCGCTGCGCGCGGCCGTCGGCCCTTCCGGAACCGTGCTCGGCGTGGACCTCACCGAGCGGATGCTGGCCGCCGCGCGGGAGGCCGGGCGGGACGCCGACGGCACCCTGCTGCTCGCCGACGTGGCCCGGCTGCCGCTGCGCGACGGATCCCTCGACGCGGTGTTCGCGGCCGGGCTGATCGCGCACCTGCCCGACCCGGCGGCGAACCTGCGCGAGCTCGCCCGTGCGGTCCGCCCCGGCGGCCGCCTCGCGCTGTTTCACCCGATCGGGCGAGCGGCGCTCGCCGCCCGCCACGGTCGCGAGCTGGCCCCGGACGACCTGCGGGCGGAGCACAACCTCCGCCCGCTGCTGTCCGGTTCGGGCTGGGACATGACCTCGTACGCCGACGAGGACGCCCGCTTTCTGGTCCTGGCGGCCCGCCGCCCCTGAGCCCTTCGGACCCTACGTCGCCCCGCGCGCCGGGGCCGCCCCGGCGCCCGGCGGCTACGCGGGCGGCTGGGCTTCGGCTCCGGCCGGGCGGCGCGGATGCGGCACGGGGCAGCCGCCCGCGCCGGGCACGGGGAACGTACCGAGCTCGCCGACGTCGTAGCCGTCGGGGTAGCCCTTGATCTCCGGGTTCTGGCGGGCGTAGTGAGGGGCCCGGCGGGGCGGCAGGAGCCGCACCGCGCGGCCCCGAAGCCACAGCGCGCCCCGGACCAGGCGCCGGAGGCCGGGGCCCGGGGGCTCGTAGCGGAAGGCGCTCAGCAGCGGCTCGTCGAGGAGGGTGAGGCTCGCGCGGCGCACGGCGGGGGCGAGCGGTGCCGGGTACCAGGACGCCATGAGGTCGAGGGTGGAGTCGGCGACCTCCCGGCCCCCTTCGTCCCAGCCGAAGTGCGCCTGTTCGTAGGCGTTCAGGGTGGTCTCGAACTCCTCGTAGGAGCCCGGAACGTCCTTGATGCCCAGATGGCGGCCGAGGGTGGCGTAGTAGTTGGCGCAGGCCCGCCGCTCGTGGTGGGTCAGCGGGCGCCAGCCGTAGGCGTCGATCCAGCGGGCGGGGATCACGACGAACGTGCACAGGACGTAGCGCATGTCGTCGTCGGAGATGTCGTAGCTGCGGTGCATCTGATTGACGCGACGGATCGCGGTGCGCGCCGTGTCGCTGTCGAAGCCGTGCTCGACGACCGCGTCGAGGAGCAGCGCGGTGTCGTCGTAGCGCTTCTGGGCGCGCCGGGTGAATTCGGCCGTCTCGGCGAGCAGGCTGCCGATGGAGGGGACGGCGTAGGTGCGGAAGAGCGCGAGTTCCAGGGCGCGGGCGAAGTCCCACGGGAACTCATAGGTGGCGGTGAGCCGGTAGATGGCCAGGAAGTCCTTGTCGGGGTCGAGCCGGAGGATCTCCCTCAGCCGGTCGTAACGCTGCACCGGTGTCCCTTTCTGTGGCGGGTGCCCAACTCTACGTGCAGGTAGCGGGCTTGGAAATCGCCGCCCGTGGGCTCTCGACGCGCCTATTACCCGCTGGTTAAGGTGCGCCGACGAGAGAGCGATCGGGAGGCCACGTGTCCGCTGAGGAGGATGGGGGTTCGCTGTTCGTGCTGACCGCCGTACTGCTGACCCCCACGCAGTTCCCGACGGCGTTCGGCGACGATTTTCCGCAAGCCTGCGCCCTTCTGGGCGTGCCACCGGTCGCCGACGGGTACGGGCTGGTGCTCGGGCAGGACGCGGAGGGCGCGCGCTGGACGGTCGTCGTCGACGACGTTTCGCTCGTGGCCACCGCGATCGCCTCCTGGGACTGCGGCATGGAGTACGAGCTGTCGCCCGACGAGAACACGATCGTGCTCTCGCTGGCGGGCTGGCCGCTGGATCTGACGGTGGCGGCGCCGGGCATCCCGGAGCCGCACGATCCCGAGCAGGGCGCGGACGGCACCGGGCGGGTGCCGCTGGCCCCGCCGTCAGCGGAGTCGTGGGGCCCGGTGCAGCGGCGCATGGGCGCGGACCAGATAGCCCGGGAGTGGGCGGACTGGCGCGAGCGGGTCGCGACGGACGGCGGGGCCGCCGCCGCGGCGCACCCCGGGCTGGCGCGGGCGCTGCGGGAGGCCACGGGATACGCCCTGCAGGCGCCACCGCCGGGCCGTGTCAGGTCCGCCTTCGCCGGTGAGGGCGTGCGGACCATCCGGGCGGACGGACCCGGATGGTCCCTGGTGGCCCGGACCGACGACGCGGCCTTCGTCCTGCTGGACGAGGAGCCGGGCGAGGTCCTGACCGTCCCGCGCGCGGGCGACGCGGAACTGCCCGAACTCCCGGAGCTGCTGGCGGCCCTGGAGCGGGTGGCCACCCGGCCGTCCTGACGCCCCGCCGTGCGCCCGCGGGCGCACGCGGGCGCACGCCCTCCAGTCGCCCCGGAGCCCGGCCGCGAGTCGGCGCGTGCGGCGAAGGCCGCCCGCCGGCGGACCGGCGGCCCGCCGATGCCCTGCGTCGGCGCGGCCGGCCGACCGGGCCTCAGACGCGTTCGAGCGGAACGTGCGGGAGTTCCGGCAGGGTCACCGTGATGGCGTCGCCGGGGCGGATCGTGCCTCCCCGGTGGACCACGCCCATGATCCCGGCCTTGCGCACCACCCGGCCCTCCTCGTCCCGGCCGACGACCTGCTTGAGCAACCCGTCCTGGAAGGCGTTGATCTGCGGGCAGGGATTGCGCAGCCCGGTCACTTCGACCACCGCCTCCTCGCCGAGGCGCAGGAGGGTGCCCGTCGGCAGCGCGTGCAGGTCTATGCCCTCGGTGGTGACGTTCTCCCCGAGCTGGCCCGGTCCGACTCTGAATCCGGCCGCGGCCACCTCGTCGAACAGCTCCCGGTGGATCAGGTGCACCTGGCGCAGATTCGGCTGGGTCGGGTCGGCGGCCACCCGTGAACGGTGTTTGACCGTGACCCCCGCGTGCACGTCGCCCTCCACCCCCAGGCCCGCGAGCAGCGTGATGCTCTCCCGGTTGGGCTTGGTGAACGAGTACTCGGCGTTGCTGCTGACCGCCCTGATCCGTGCCTTGCTCATCGAAAACTCCCCCCCTGCGGCCTTCAGCGGCCGAGTTGCTTCCTGGACATGCCCCGCAGACGACGCTTCTGGGAGGAGTCCAGCAGGAGATACGCCACCACCGGGACCCCGATCAGGACCGCCAGTCCTGCCCAGAACCCGAGCAGGGAATACAGCACGATGGCTGCCACGACCGCGCCAACGGCGATCTTCGCGCCCTTCGACATCTGCGGACACCTCCTTCTTCCACGTCGACCACTACCTGTCACAACGCGCCACGGGGGCCRTGCGTTCCCGGCCACCCGGGCGGTCTTCGAAGCGACCCGGGTCGCGGCATCGCTCCGGCCCCCTCGAATCCCCCGCGCCACCCGGTTTCGGCGTGGTGTGGCCGACGTAGTGCTTGCCGGGGACCGGGAGCCGCACGACGATGKGGGCGCTCCGCGCACCCGCGGCGCCACGGCCCCTCGGGAGGGTGACATGGGCGGTCCGTCGTTGGCGCTGCCGGGCGGGGCCGATCCCGTCGAGCGCACGCGCGTCCTGCGGCGGGCCCACGAGGCCTTCACCCGGGACGGGCACGTCGAGCCGCCGGTCCGGGCGGTGATCGCGAAGTCCTGGCGGCGGTGCGCGCGGGCGCGGGTCAGCCCGGAGTGCGCGCCCCGGCTGGAGCTGGCCGGGGCGGACCTGCGGGACTACCGCGCGGCACACCCCCTGGCCCGGGTGATGCCCCTGTTCCGGGACCTCGTCGGGGCGTTCGCCGCGCACGGGGCCCATCTGCTCGCGGTGTGCGACGCGCGGGGCGCGCTGCTGTGGGTCGAGGGGGAACCGGCGACCCTGCGGCGGGCCGAGCGGCTGGGCTTCGTACCGGGGGCCCGCTGGGCGGAGACCGCGATGGGAACCAACGCACCCGGCACGGCGGTCGCGCTCGGGGAGCCCGTCCAGGTTTTCGGGGCCGAACACTTCAGCCGCCTCGTGCACCCCTGGACCTGCGCGGCGGCTCCGGTGCGCGATCCCTCCACCGGACGGGTGCTGGGGGCGGTCGACATCACCGGTGGCGACGGACTGGCCCATCCCCACTCGCTCGCCTTCGTACAGGCGGTGGCCCGGGCCGCCGAGGCCCAGCTGGCGCTGCTCGCGCCGCAGCCGGCCGACGCCGCCCGGGACAGCCTCGCGGCGCTCGGCCGCGACGAGGCCCTGCTGGTGCTCGGCGGCCGGCGGATCGTACTGGGCCGGCGGCACAGCGAGATCGTAGCGCTGCTCGCACAGCACCCCGAGGGCCTGTCGGGGGAGGAACTCGCCCACGCGCTGTACGAGAACGAGTCGGTCTCGGCGGTGACCCTGCGCGCGGAAGTGTCCCGGCTGCGCACGCTGCTGGGCGCCGGGAACCTGCTCTCCCGCCCCTACCGGACCGCCGCCCCCGTGGAGGCCGACTTCACCGCGGTCACCCGGCACCTGGCCGCCGGCGCGGTGTCGGCCGGCCTGTCCCGGTACGCGGGCCCCCTGCTGCCGGCCTCCGGCGCGCCGGGCATCGTACGGCTGCGGCGGCGCATCGAGGACCAGGCGCGGGCGGCGGTGATCGCCCGCGCGGACACGGGGCTGCTGACCGACTGGGTGTGCAGTGCGTGGGGAGCGGAGGACCCGGAGGTGTGGCGGGCGCTGGCGGCGGCCCTGCCGCCGGAGGGCCGGCCGGCCGCGCTGGCCCGCGTACGGGCCCTGGACGCGGAGTTGGGCGGCGGCCCGCAGCGGATGCCCCGGCGGTACGCAACGTATCCGCAACCCGCCCGCTCCTAGCCTCCTCCCCGAGCGCCGTCCGACGGTGGCCGGCGCCCGGCAAGGGGAGGAACACCATGGCCCGTTACGCTGCGCCCGGTACCGAGGGCGCGCTGATGACGTACGCGTCCCGCTACGACCACTTCATCGGCGGCGAGTACGTCGAACCGGCCCGGGGCCGGTACTTCGAGAACCCCTCCCCCGTGAACGGCCGGCCCTTCACCGAGATCGCGCGCGGCACGGCGGAGGACGTGGAGCGGGCCCTGGACGCGGCGCACGCGGCCGCCCCCGCCTGGGGCCGCACCTCGGTCGCCGACCGGTCCACGGTCCTGCTGCGCATCGCGGACCGCATGGAGCAGAACCTGGAGGCCCTCGCGGTCGCGGAGACGTGGGAGAACGGCAAGCCGGTCCGCGAGACCCTCGCCGCGGACATACCCCTCGCGATCGACCAGTTCCGCTACTTCGCGGGCGCGCTGCGCGCCCAGGAGGGGGCGCTGAGCCAGCTCGACGACGACACGGTGGCCTATCACTTCCACGAGCCGCTGGGCGTGGTCGCCCAGATCATCCCGTGGAACTTCCCCGTCCTGATGGCCGTGTGGAAAATCGCCCCGGCGCTCGCGGCCGGCAACACGGTGGTGCTCAAGCCGGCCGAGCAGACGCCGGCTTCGGTGCACTACTGGCTGAGCCTGGTGTCCGACCTGCTGCCGCCGGGCGTGGTGAACGTCGTCAACGGCTTCGGCGAGGAGGCGGGCAAGCCGCTCGCGTCGAGCCCGCGCGTGGCGAAGGTGGCCTTCACCGGGGAGACCTCGACCGGGCGTCTGATCATGCAGTACGCGGCCGAGCACCTGAAGCCGGTCACCCTGGAGCTCGGCGGCAAGAGTCCGAACCTGTTCTTCGACGACATCTGGACGACGGACGACGACCTGCGCGACAAGGCCCTGGAGGGCTTCACGATGTTCGCGCTGAACCAGGGCGAGGTCTGCACCAGCCCGTCGCGCGCCCTGATCGAGCGCGGCCGGTACGGAGATTTCCTGGACGCGGCGGTCGCCCGTACGGAGCTGATCGTGCCGGGTCATCCCCTGGACACGGACACGATGATCGGTGCGCAGGCCTCGGCGGAACAGCTGAGGAAGGTCCTGTCGTACGTGGAGATCGGCCAGCGGGAGGGCGCGAAGGTCCTCACGGGCGGCGGGCGCATCGACCACGGCGGTGACCTGGCGGGCGGCTTCTACGTCCAGCCGACCATCTTCGAGGGGGACAACCGGATGCGGATCTTCCAGGAGGAGATCTTCGGCCCGGTGGTGTCGGTGACGTCCTTCCAGGACTTCGACGACGCCGTGCGCATCGCCAACGACACGTCCTACGGCCTGGGGGCCGGCGTCTGGACCCGCGACATCAACACGGCCTACCGCGCCGGCCGCGCGATCCAGGCGGGCCGCGTCTGGACGAACTGCTACCACGCCTACCCGGCCCACGCCGCTTTCGGAGGAGTGAAGCAGTCGGGCATCGGCCGAGAGACGCACAAGATGATGCTGGACCACTACCAGTCGACCAAGAACCTGCTGGTCAGCTACTCGCCGAAGAAGCTCGGTCTGTTCTGAACAATCGCAGCGATGGCCGTGACGGAACAGCCCGCCCCGACCAGCACCCTCCGCTCGACCCGTTTCCGTACGACGGATCCGCGCCTCGCACAGACTGCGAGGCGTAGTGGACGATGCCCTGGCCGGTGACCCGAGCAAGGCAGAAGGCAGGCAAGGCGGCACGTGGCCGCGAGTCCATCGGTCGATTCGGCCGCTCGGTCGCTGTCGTGGAGGAGGCCGGGCGGCGGGACGCTGGGGACAGCCGGCCACAGGACGGTGACGGCGTGCCCCGCCCGGTTCACAGGTACGGGCGGGGCAGCGGGGGTCAGCGGGCCTGGAGTGCGGCGACGGATGGTGCCGTGAGGTGGCCGCCGTGGCCGACGTACACCGTGGTCGGAGCGTGGCTCGCGATGACGCGCATGCTGTGGGCGGCGGCGTCGGGATCGGTGGCGAACATCGGCTTGCGGGCGGTCCGGGCCCGCATGACGCCGGCGGAGAGGGCGTCGCCGGCCACGATGCTGTTGTCGGGGAGCAGGACGCAGACGGATCCGGGGGTGGGGCCGGGGGTCGAGAGGGACCGGCCGATTCCGCCGTGGCGGGCCAGGTCTTCCTCGTCTCCGAGGATGATGTCGGGCTCGATGGCGGGGATCTCGGCCTTGGCGAGCATGACCTTCATCAGGCGCGGCACCAGGCTGGTGGGCTGCAGTCGACGCGACCGCCGCGGCGGAGCTGGTCGGCGTCGTCCCGGTGGATGGCGATGGGCGCGCCGGTGGCCTCGCGCAGGGTCAGTGCCGAGCCGCTGTGGTCGGCGTGGTGGTGGGTGAGCAGGATGAGACTGACGTCGGTGGGGCGCAGGCCCGCGTCGGCGATCTGCCGGAGCATCGCGGGGGCCCGTCCGGCAACGCCGGTGTCCACGATCATCGCCCTGCTCCCGGCGGTGACGAGGAAGGCGGACGAGGCGAGGTTCTTGACGGTGTAGACGGTCATGGCTTCTCCCGGAGAGGTGACGTGGTCGGCGTACGGCGGCAGGTGGGGCCGGGTCGGAATCCGGCGCGGTACGGCGCCGCGCCCTCGGCCCGTTCGGTCGTGCAGCGGGTTCACCCAGCGAGGTGCGGTGCCGGCAGGCCCCGGCGGCGGATCATCCACTCGGCGATGACGAGGTTGGGCAGCCAGCACAGGAAGGGCAGCGGGGCGTACGCCTGCGCGAGAACGGCGGGGAACGGGTCTGCCCCTTGGGCGAACGGAACCTGGGCGAGGACGAGCACGCCGAACCAGGCCCGCAGGGTGACCGCCGTATAGGTGAGCGCGAAGTTCCGGATCATCCAGGCCTGGTGGCCGGGCAGGTCGCGTTCACGGATGGCGCGGTAGCCGCGCCAGGCCGTCCAGCCCCACAGCCCCGCAAGTGAACCGAAGCCGCAGAAGCCGAGCAGGCCCACCGAGCTGAACATCGACATCACGAGCGCGGAGACCGCGCCGAGCGCGACGCTGACCAGGTACGCGCGGCCGACGCCGCGGTGGACGCGCGGACGGCGGCTGCGCAGTCGCTTGGAGAACTGCCACGGGCCCAGCGCCGACGACAGCCCGGCGAAGCCGATGTGCAGGTAGAAGGCCACGTGGATCGGCAGTGCGCGGGCGGCCTAGTCGTCCACGAGCCCGACGTGCTGGTGTGCCAGGGAGTCGAGCGTGCCTGCGCGTACTGGCCCACGAAGTAGCCTGCACGGCCTGGCCGTGCTGAGCCTGCGCCAACCCGACCAGAGGTTCGGCATGGGCGAGCGCGCGGAGGATCTCGCCGCCGGCACCCTGTCCGCGATCTCCGGACTGTAGCCGGGCAGCGGCCTGTTCATGCCACGGTATGGCCGTCGCCCGGTGGGGGGTTGGGGCCGAGAACGTTTTCGACGTGGGCTGCGAGTGAGGCCCGCAGTTGTTCGGGGGGCATCTTCCGGTCGTCGATCAGGTGTGTGACGAGGTCGGCGCGGATGGCGGCCAGCAGTGCGTGGGCGGTGAAGTCCGCGTCGCGGACGCCGGGTAGGAGATCCAGCACCCCGCGCAGGGTGTCGTGCCAGCGGCCGTAGTGCTCGGCCTGGTAAGGGCTGCTGAGCCCGGCGTCCTCCGCGGCCGCCATCAGGTTCCGGTTCTTGATCTTGAAGAGGAGTGCGGCGTCGAGGAGGTCCAGCACCTGCTGTCGCGGAGAGGAGCCGGCCGCGTCCTGAGACTGCCGTACGGCCTGCTGCAGGGGTTCGATGCGGGAGGCGATCACGGCGGCGATCAGGCCGGCGCGGTCGCCGAATCGGCGGAAGAGGGTGCCCTTGCCCACCCCGGCCGCCGCGGCGATGTCGTCCATCGACACGCTGTGGGGGCTGCTGCTGGCGGCGAACAGCGTGTCGGCGGCAGCGAGGACGGCCTCCCGGTTGCGCTGGGCGTCCGCCCGCTCCGTCCGCTGGGTCACGGATACTCCTTGGTCGTCGTCCTGTCCGGGGCGTGCGCGCGACGGGTGGGAGCATGTCGTCGAGCCAGTCGAAGATACGCGCTGTCGCGAGGCGGAGGGCGCCCGGCTGGCAGCGGAAGGCGCGCGGTCAGGGCACCGACAGCTCGAAGACGCCGTCGAGGGTGGTCTCGAACCGGAATGCCGGGTCGTCGTGGAACATCAGCTGCTTGACCGCAGCTCCCGCTCGGCGAAGGCGTGCAGCGTGCCCGGGGGGCGGCCGGTGAGGCGCTGGACGGTGTCGGTGGTGCGGTCCTCCGCGCCCTCTGCGATGGCGCGGTCCATGCCGGCCAGCATGGTGGCGAACTCCAGCGGGATCTCGGCCGCCCAGCGGTCGCGCAGCTGCTCGAAGGTCAGCTGCCGGTGCGCGACGGGTCGGGCGGTGACCTCGGTGATGATCGCGGCGACCTCGTCGTAGCTCAGTGCCTGCGGCCCGGTGAGGAGCAGATCGGCGTTGGGGGCCTGGTCGTCGGTCAGGGCGCGTACGGCGACGGCGGCGATGTCGGACGCATCGACGAACCCGACACGACCGTCACCTGAGGCCGTCCGGATGGCGCCCTCTTCCCGGATGCTGCGTGCGTGCGGGGTGTGGCCGGCGAAGTTCTGCATGAACCAGGACGGACGCAGCACCGCCCACTCCTCGAACAGCCCTGGCAGCGCCTCATGGACCTGCCCCACCGCCGGACCGCCCGCAGGGATCGCGGAGGAGCTGAGCAGCACCGCGCGGCGGACGCCGCCCGCGCGGGCCTTACGGAGGAAGGGCAGCATCACCGCGGCCGGGTCGGAGGAACCGATGGGCGGCACGAGGTAGACGCGGTCGACGCCGGCCAGGGCATCGTCCCAGGTCGCGGGCTCGTTCCAGTCGAAGCGCACGGCCTGCGCGCCGTCGACCGGGGTGGCCCTGCGGCTGGCGGCCTTGACCCTGTGGCCTTCGGCGTTCAGTTGGGCGGTGACGCGGCGGCCGGTGGTTCCGGTGGCACCGATGACCAAGGTTGCGCTGATGGGCTTCATCGGTCCACTCCCACGAAGTCGGCGCCGGGCTGCGACACGGCGAGGGGGTTCCAGTAGTCGCGGTAGGAGGTGATGAGCCCGTCCTTGACCGTGACCACGGCGATATAGGTCATGTCGAAGGGGCTGTCGCTCTCCACCAGGCGGCCGACCCCGCGCATCTCGACCACGATCGTCTCGGGGGCGGTGGTCTGGTGGATCCGCACGTCGGGGAAGTCGTGGAGGTCCACGTGGTCGGGGTAGTGGCGCATGTACGCGCCGACCGCGGTCTTGCCCTCCAGCTTTCCGGGCCAGCCCTCGGGCGCGAAGGGGAATTCGAGGACACCATCCTCGTCCCACAGTTCCACCCAGCCAGGGATGTCCTTCTCCAGCAGCAGTTGCAGGCCGTGGCGGTACAGATCCGCAGCCGTCATGGACATGTTCATGATCGAGGCTTCCGTTCCGATCGAAGGGCGTGGCAAACCGAATCGGACCGACAGTCCGCATACGCGAAAACATACGGACTGTCGGTCCGTTTAGCAATCCCCGGGCCTTGCTGAAGCGCTGCGCTGCGGGCGCGGGCGGGTGGGCGGGGTGGCGGTTCCGGCGGGACGGGTGCCGGTGGAGACGGCACCGGCCGAACTCCGCGTCGGGGACGAGGCCGTCACCGGCGGTCGCCTGGTCGCGATCACCGACCTGCGCTCGGGACGCCGGCGCCCGTAGGTGGGGTGGCCGGGCAGGGAAGCCAGCGTCAGGCGGTCGAACACGAAGGGCGTTTCCATGACGTGGCTCGCGCCGAGTTGCCCGCTGAGTGCGTCGGAGCGCCACGCGAATGCGTAGCGGTAGGTCCGCCCGGATGCGGCGGCGGCGTGTGCGGCAGCCATCCGCCGGGTGCCGGCCGTGAACAGGCGCCGCCGAGGATCAGGGTGGGCAGTCCGGCGGGGCCGCCCGGGTGTCTTGCCCGGTAGGCCCCGCCGAACTGCGCGGGGGGCCTTACTTGGTCATGCGGGCGAGCAGCATGTTGGGGTCCTTGGCGGTGAGGTAGGCGGCGCTCATCACGTAGACGCGCGTTCCGCTCAGGGCGATGGAGGTGGGGTTCTGCAGGCCGTCGGCCCCGCTCAGCACGATGCTGTGGCTGCCGTCGGGCTGGACGAGCGCGACCTGGCTGGAGCGGTTGAGAGCGGCCAGCAGCTGCTCGCCGCGGCCGGTGAAGGCGAAGTCGTCGATCCCCGGCAGCCCGGTGGCTTCGGTGCGGACCCGGCCGGCACGCCCGTCTCGCTGGACGGGGATGCGCAGTACGGTGCCCTTGTCGAGGTTGGTGGCCCACAGCTCACCGTTGCGGAACTTCAGGCCGTTGGCGCCGAGGAAACCGGCCGGAGCCAGTTCGGGCGCGGTGGACCAGGCGACGGGGGTGCCGCCCCGGGTGGGCACGCGCCAGATGGTGCCCCGTACGGAGTCGGTGACGTACAGGGTGCGGGTGCGCGCGTCCAGGGCCAGGCCGTTGGGCAGGCCGTCCGCCGGGAGCGCGGCGATGCGCTGCGGCCGGCCGCCGGGCCGCAGGCGCCACAGGCCGGTCAGGTCGGGGGTGCCCGTCGCGTACAGGAAGTACAGGGTGGCGTCGGGGGCACGGACGATGCCGGTGGTGAGCGCGAAGCCCAGGACCGGGGTGTGGACGCCGCCGTCGGCGGGAGCGGGCAGGGTGGCCAGGACCTGCGTGCTGCCGCCCGGGGTGACCTTGGCGACCTGCCGGCCGGCCGCGAAGGTGACGTACGCGTCGCCTCCCGGTGCGAGGGCGATGTTCTCCGGTGTCCGGCCCTGGGCCGGGTCGAAGTGCACGGAGATCCGGGCGCCGCTCAGCGGCGGAGCGTAGGCCGACGCCTGGGCCGGGCCGAGCGCGACACCGGCCGCGGTGGCCAGGGCGGCCATCATGACGACGGACCGGGAGAGGTTCTTCTTGACCATGGTTCCTTCACTCGATTTCGGGCATGCGGAAGCGGCATGCCGACGCGCACAGGGAGGCGGGGGTGCCGGCCGAGTCCGAATGGGCACAAGGCCGCTCCCGGCGGCGGCCGGTGGTCGGCCTGCCGGGGAGAGACGGGCGGGCGTCGAGGGCCCGGTGAGGTGGTGAGGCGGTGAGGTGGTGGTGCGCGGGGTCAGCCGGCTGTCGCCGGGGGGCCGGACCGGCCCGGAACGGCCGGTCCGGCCTCCCCCGAGGCGGTCCCGCCCGTGGCCGCGGTGACTTGCCGCGCCGTACGGGATCCGGAGCCCAGGACCGTGGCTTCGGCGGTGGCCTGCGCCAGCAAGGTCACCGCGGCACGAGAGGGTGAACCTTCCTCCGTGGTGGCCACGACGACGTTGGGCCCCGGCCCATGGCTCAGGGTCTGTTGGATGACGGTGAGCGCGCCGACCAGCGGGTGCCGCATCTCATAGGATGCGGCGGTGCACGCCCTGACCCGGTGGTCGGCCCACATCGTGGCGAACTCCCGGCTCCGCGAGCTGAGTTCACCCACCAGGGCGTGCAGCATCGCGTCCTCGGGGTGACGGCCGGCCACCAGCCGCAGGTTGCCCACCACCGCCCTGGCCTTGCCCGGCCAGTCCGCGTACAGCGCACGGGTGTGGCTGTCGAGGAACACCAGGCGGGCCATGTTGGGAGGCTGCGCCGCCGCCTGCGGGGCGCCGAAGTCCAGATGCCCCGCGAACAGGGCGTGTCCCAGGCGGTTCCACGCCAGCACGTCACCGCGCAGGCCGAGCACGATCGCCGGTACGTCCGTCAGGACGTCCAGCAACTGGCGTGTCGCCTCGCTCACGCGCTCCGGCGCGGGCCGCCGGGCCCGGTGCCGGGGCCGGTCCCTGTCGACCTCGGCCAGGTCGTGCAGGTGGCGGCGCTCGAACTCGTCCAGCCGCAGGGCCCGGGCGATCGCGTCCAGCACCTCCGGTGAGGCGCTCTGCGACTGCCCCTGCTCCAGCCGCGTGTAGTAGGAGGAGCTCACCCCCGCCAGCAGAGCCAGCTCCTCGCGCCGGAGCCCCGGCACCCGCCGGCGCTCGTTGTAGGTGGGCAGGTGGAGGTCCTCGGGACGCAGTTGGGAACGCCGCGTCTGCAAGAACTCCCCTAGCTGCGATTTCCGGTTCATGGCTCCGAGTATCAGTCGTCCCGCGAACAGTCAGCCTGCCCCAGCTGTGGGTAGCCAGGAGCGGGTCTGGTCCCCACGGCGCGACGACCGGTCCCATGGACACGGCCGGTCCGGCCGCCCCACCCACCAGGAGGACACCGTGAGCTCCACGCCCGGCGCACCCGCCCCCCACACTGCCTTCGAGACCCTCGACCCGGCCGCCTACGCGTTCACCAGACGGGCCTGGGTCGACGCCCCGCCCGCCCGGGTGTACGAACTGGTTGCCGACGTTTCCGCGATCAGCCGCTGGAGCCCCAACGCGACCCGCGCCGACTACGACCACGGCGCCGGCCCCCGGCCCGGCGCGTGGTTCAGCGGCCACAACCGCAAGGACGACAAGGAGTGGACCACCCGCTCCCAGGTCGTACGCGCCGACCCGGCGCACGCGTTCGGCTTCGTCGTCGGCGGCGCCGAGGAGGGCATCGTCGGATGGGACTGGACCTTCCGGCCCCGCGGACGCGGCACGATCGTCCAGCAGTCCTGGCGACTCCTGCGCCTCGACCCGGTCCTGGGCACCACCCACACCGACCTGGACGCCCTGCGCGCCTACATGGCGGACAGCGCGGAAGCCACCCTGGCCTCCCTGGCCCAATGGATCGCCGAGGGCCACAAGCCATCGACGGTGGTCCCCGACACCCACGCCTGACGAGTCCGGATGTGAGGGGCAGACACGAGCAAGTCCCCCTGCCGGAAGCGGCCCACCACAGAAGCTGGTGCCAGAACCCGAGCAGATCGCCCGGGAGCCTCCTCGGGGACGCCTTCCCGCCGCTGCGGCGAAGACGGCCGGGCCGGCCCCGGGCGGCCCCGATGAGCTCGAAGCCGTGCCGCACAGCAGGACGGGGGCGCCGCCTCCGGACGACGTCGCCGTACACGTTCGTCGAAGCGACCCAGGGGACCGGCTGACGGTGTCCCGGGTGATGAGCCCAGGTGCCGTCAGCGGCCGGCGTACGGCAGTAGCGCCATCTCCCGCGCGTTCTTGATGGCCGTGGCGAGGGCACGCTGCTGCTGGGCCGTCACTCGGGTGACGCGCCGGCTGCGGATCTTCCCTCGGTCGGAGATGAACTTCCGCAGCAGGTCGGTGTCCTTGTAGTCGATGTAGGTGATCTCGGCCGCGTCGAGCGGGTTGGGCCGGGACTTCACGGGCTTGCCGGGGTGCGGGCGTCGGGCCATGGGGCAGCTTCTCCTTGCAGGAACGATTCGGTTACGGCCTCGCCGGGCCGTGATCAGGTGGGTGCGGGTGTCAGGCGGCGTCGAGGAGGGAGTCGAAGGCGGCGGGCAGGTGCTTCCAGGCTTCGCGCCCCGACCCGTACTCCGCGTCCGTCAGCAGGCAGGAGTCGAGGAGCCCCGGGCTGGGTCAAGGAGCTCAACGGCGACCACGTCCCGGAGACCGAGGAGTACGGCATCTCCTCACTGGTGTTCCGCGCCGACGCTGCCTTCCACCCCGGCAGGCTGTGGACGTTCGTCACCAAGGGCCTCGACAGCGGCACCTTCGGGCGAATCCTGCGCTCCAAGGGCTTCTTCTGGCTCGCCAGCCGCCCCCGGGTGACCGGCCTGTGGTCCCAGGCCGGCGCGGTGGCCCGGTTCGGGCCCTCGGGGGCCCGCGGCCCGGACACCGCCCAGGGCCAGGAACTGGTCTTCATCGGCAGACTTCGGGCTGGGCGGTGGTCGCAGCCACGGCACCGTCCAGCCCGGCCCCGCCCGGGGCCGATGGCTCCTCGGCACGTTCGTCAAGCCGGTGTGGAGAGCGGCTGCCTCACCGGGACGCAGCACGACGCCCGGTCGATGGAACCCGGACCCTGTCGGCTGCGTCCAAGCGTCGACCGGGCTGCTCCGGCAGGTGACCGTGGTAGTCGGCTGAGGGGCGCGGGCGGCGTCGCACAGGCGGACGGGCCCGGACCGATGCCTGCGGTCCGGGCCCGTCGTTCACGGAGCGGTCAGCCGACGGTGAGCGCGGTGTCGTCGATCACGAACGAGCTCTGGAGGCTGGAGTCCTCGGTTCCGGTGAACTTGAGGGTCACCGACTGCCCCGCGAACGAGGACAGGTCGAAGGACTTCTGCGCGTAGCCGGTGTTCTTGTCGAGGTTGGAGTAGGAGGCCAGGGTGGTGGAGTTGGCCGTCACCGTCAGCTTGTCGTAGGCGGTGGTGGTGGTCGTCTCCGCGGTGTCGATGTGCACGTAGTAGCTGAGGGTCGCGTGGCACCCCGTGGGAATGGTCACCGACTGGGACAGCGAGTCGGTGTGCGTGGAGCCGTAGCCGTCCAGCCAGGCCTTCCAGGAGCCGGAGTGCGCCGCCTCCCCGCTGCCGTTGTCGACCACGCCCGCGGAGGCGGTCCACGGACTGGCGCTGCCGGTCTCGAAGCCCTGGTTGCCGAGGAGCTGTACCGGGGCGCAGCCGCCGCCCACCGGGGTGACGGTCCAGGTGAAGGAGGTGGTGCCGCTCGCGTTGGTGGTGTCCTTGGCGGTGACCGTCACGTTGTAGGTGCCGGCGGCGGTCGGCGTGCCGCTGATCAGGCCGGTGGAGGCGTTGATCGACAGGCCGGGCGGGAGTCCGGTGGCGCTGTAGGTGAGGGTCTGCCCGCTCGCCGAGTCGGTGGCCTGGATCTGGAGGGAGGCGGCCGTGTTGACGGTGGTGGACCGGCTGCCGGGGTTGGCCACCGTGACGGTGTTGCCCCCGGTGGAGCCGCCCGCGAAGGCAGCGGTGCCGTTGGGTGTGCCGAGGCCGGTCGGGCCGTCGTAGCCGGCCTTGGCGGTGCAGAGGTAGCCGCCGGAGCAGGAGCCGTTGGCGCCGCTGGTCACGTCGTTGAGCGACGCGGTGTGGGCGTACGGGTACGACGACGGGTAGCTGCCGGCGGCCGGGGTGCCCGCCAGGGCGTAGACGGAGGCGATGATCGGCGCCGAGGCGCTGGTGCCGCCGTAGACGTTCCAGCCGCTGGCCTGGTAGCTGTCGTAGACGGCGAGGCCGGTGGCCGGGTCGGCGACGGCGGAGACGTCGGCGACGGTGCGCTTGGCGCAGCCGCTGTCGGTCTGCCAGGACGGCTTGGTGGTGTAGCCCGAGCAACCCGAACCGGCCCCGTTGCCACCGGAGCTGGTGCCCCAGACGCTTTCGGACCAGCCGCGGGTGGTACCTCCGGCGCGGCTGAGCGAGGTGCCGCCGACGGCGGTGACGTACTGGGAGGCCGCCGGGTACTCGACTCCGTAGCCGCTGTCACCGGAGCTGACGGTGATGGCGACGCCCGGGTGGTTGAAGTACGAGGCGTCGGAGGCGGGGTCGGTGGAGTCCTCGCCGCCGCCGTAGCTGTTGGAGACGTACTTGGCGCCCATGGTCACCGCGCGGTTCACGGCGGCGCCGAGGTCGGCCATCGAGGGCTGGTTCGCCTCGACGAGCAGGATGTGGCACTGCGGGCAGACGGCGCTGACCATGTCCACGTCGAGGGAGATCTCGCCCGCCCAGCCGGCGTCGGCGGTGGGGTAGCTGGTGCCGCCGTTCTGGTCGACCTTCTTGAAGCAGCCGTTGGCCGTGGTACAGGCCGGCAGTCCGTACTGGGAGCGGTAGGCCGCCAGGTCCGACTCGGCGTTCGGGTCGTCGTAGGCGTCGATGATGGCGACCGTCGCGCCGGCGCCGGCCGAGGCCGACAGGGCGTACGCGCTCTGCAGGTCGGTGGGCCCGTAGCCGGACGGAACCAGGTTCGGACCGAGGCTGAGTTGCTGCTTGATGTCGGTGCGGGCCAGAGCGTGGCAGGCCATGTAGCCGGCCTTCGTCGGCTCCGAGCAGAGCCGCTGGGCGTGCGCGGCCGTGGCGTCCGAAGCGCCCGCGGGGGCGGTCGGGGCGACGGACGGGGAGGCGACTGCCAGCGTGCCGCCGGATATGAGGGCCACCGTCGAGAGCAAGGCGGTGGCGCCGCTACGGGTCAGCCGTCTGACGCGCTGGGGCATGGTCGATTGCAATGAACGGCCCTCCATGGGGGGTTGACTCCCCGCGACGCGGGATGGCCGTTTGACTGGCAGGTCCATGACATGCCAGGTGCGACGGCGTCGACGCGGGATGGCGAGTGGCACGGGTTCATTGGTACGAGCTGTCACCACGTGGAGTGGTGGCCACGGCAGAACGTAGTGACGAACGGGCCCAAGGGAATACCCCCTTAGGGCAAAGGCTTTCTTTCGGTGGGTGATCTCCGGGTATACCGTGCTCTGCCATGGAGTTGGATGACAGCGCGGTCAACGACCTCGTCGAGCTCGGGCTGTCCCGGTACGAGGCGCGGGTCTACCTCACTTTGGTCAGGCGCGCGTCCTTCACGGCGGCCGAGGTGGCCCGCGCTGCTGACGTCCCCCGCCAGCGCGTGTACGACGTACTGGACGCGCTCGTCCGGCGGCGCCTCACCATCCTGCGTCCCGGACGGGTCGCCACCTTCTCCGCCGTGGCCCCCGAGCTGGCTCTTGCCCGCCTGATGGCCCTTCAAAGGGAGTCACTGGAACGGCTGAACCAGGCGTCGACGGCGCTCGCCGCCGCCTTGGCGCCGATCTGGTCCGACGGACGGACACACACCGACCCCCTCGACTACATCGAGGTACTGCGCGATCCCAAGGCGATCGCCGAACGCTTCGCGAGCATCCAACGGCAGGCCACGCACGAACTCCTCAGCTTCTGCAAGCCGCCCTTCGTGGCGCCCACGGCCAACAACGAGGGCATCAAGGCCGTCCGCAGACTGCGCCGTGCCGGGGGTACCGCCCGCGCCGTCTACGCCCATGACGGGCTCGGCGACACGGAAGTCCTGGAGAACGTACGCCGGTTCGGCGAAGCGGGCGAGGAAGCCCGGTTCGCACCGGCACTCCCGCTGAAGCTGATCATCGCCGACGCCACACAAGTCCTGTGCGACATGCCCGACCCCGTCGCCGACACCCGGACCACCACCGCGCTCTACATCGAACACCCGGCGCTGGCCGCCTGCTTGAGGCTGGCGTTCGAGACGGTGTGGGACCAGGCCGAGACCGCAACCGACCCGCGTCGGCCCTAACCCCTCCACACGCCCCGTCCGGTCAACACGTGCACACCGCCCGGTTCGCAGCCTCCGGCACCCTCAACGTGCACCGGGGAGGATGCCCGACCCAGGACAGCGCCGAGCGGGCCCTGTCCTGGGTGGGGCCGGAGGCGACGGCCGGCTCAGACGGCGGCGACCGCGTCGAGCTTGCCCGCCTTGGCGTCCTCGACGAGGGAGCCGAACTGGTCGGCGCTCATCTCCACGCGCTGCCCGAAGTCGTCGGTGATGACGATCCGCCGTTCGACCGGCGCGGACTCGTCAACGTACAACTGGGGGCACCCGCAGTCACACTTGCCACAGAACGTCGCTACGGGCGTCAATGAATTGATATCGGTCATCACGCGCACCTTCCCTTTTCACGTCCGCCCACGGAACGGCCTCCCGTCACCGGACGGGAAGGGAATGCCCGTTCGGTAGCGGGCGCAAGCACGCCTTCGCGGCCCCGTAGGAGCACAGCGGATGGAACCCGTGCTTCGACTGCTTCCAACCGCCCCGAACTCGCGGAAACCCACATCACCGAGGAGGTCGAGCAGGTATCCGGGGTCAGCGGCGTCGTTGTCGACCTCGACACCCACTCCGTCACGGTGAGCGGCGCTCCGCTCGACGACCGTCTGATCCGCGCCGCCATCGTCGAAGCCGGCTACGAAGTCGCCGCGGCGATCTGAGCGCAGGGTGACGAACGCCGCGGCGGCGGGGAGCCGGCCCGTGCGCACAAAAGGCTTCCCCCTCACGGGAACTCCGGTCATACGTCGTCCGACTACTGGAACAGTGGGCGGCGGGCACCCGTCGCTCCACGTGGCCGGAACGACGAAAGGTGTGGGATGGGCGGGCTGGATGTGCGCATGAGGGCGGTCGCCTGCCGGCACGGCCGGGTGGAGGCGGTCTCCGATGTGAATCTGGAGATCGCCGCCGGTGAGCGCGTTGCGCTGACCGGCACCAACGGCTCCGGCAAGACCACCCTGCTGCGTGCTGTGCTCGGCCTGCACCGCCAGGTGACGGGCTCGATCTCGGTCGGCGGCCGCGACACCGGCTCCCCCGCCGAGTGGGCCTGGCGGCGCCGGGCCTGCGCCTGGATCCCCCAGAAGCCCGCAGCCGGCCGTTTCCCACTGCTCGGCGCCGAGTTGCTGGCCAGCAGTACCGCGCCCAAGGACGCCGGTGAAGCCGCCGCCCGGCTGGGAGTCGGGACGCTGATCGAACGCCCGCTGCACACCCTCTCCGGCGGCCAGTTGCAGCGGATGTACCTGGCTCGCGCGATCGGCTGCGTCGCCGCGGGCGCCCAGGTCCTGCTCGCCGATGAGCCCACCGCCGCCCTCGACTTCGACGGGCAGGCGGAGGCCGCAGACGTTTTGACGTCCCTCCCGGTGACCCTGGTCGTCGTCACGCACGACCGGGCCCTGGCAGACCGGTGCGACCGGGTGCTGGAGATGGCCGCGGGCCGGCTGCGGGAGGTCCGGTGACCTCGGTGAACCTCGCCACCGCCGACCTCGGTGCGCTCCTCCAGCTGCTGCCCGTCCAGCGGGCCGGTCTCGCGCTGCTGCTCGCGGCCATCGGCCTGCCCGTCATCGGGGTGGTCATCGTCGGGCTCGACATCATGCCGGTCCGGTTCGCGATGATGCACGTGGCCCTGCTCGGCATCGCGATCGGGCTGCTGACCGGCCTCGACCCGATGCTGTGCGCGCTCGTCGCCTGCGCCCTGGCCGGAGCGGGAGTCGCCCCGCTCGCCCGCACGCCCGACGGCCTGTCCGGAGCCATGGGTCTGCTGATGAGCCTGGCCATCGCCGCCGCGCTGCTGCTGCTCGCCGTGTCGGGGGTGAACGCGTCCGGGGCCTTCGCCCTTCTGTGGGGGTCGATCCTCTCGGTCGGCACGCCCGATCTCATCGTGCTCGGGGTACTGGCCGCCGTCGTACCGGGCCTGTTCCGGTGGCGGCGGCGCGATGTCGGCCTGCTCCTCTACGACCGCGAGCTCGCCCAGTGCTCCGGGGTCCCGGTGCGGGCGCTGACCGCCGTCCTCCTGGTGCTCGTCGCGATCGCCGTCGCCGGGGCGATCAAGCTCACCGGCGCCCTCCTCGTCGACGCCCTGACCCTGCTGCCCGCACTCGCCGCGCGCCGCCTGGGCAGCTCGCTGAAGTCGATCACCCTCTGGGCGGTCGGAATCGGCGTGACCGTCAACGCGACCGGGTTCCTGCTGGCCCTGTGGCTTGACTGGCCGCCCGGCCCCGTACTCGTCCTGACCGCGGGGGCACTCGTCCTCGCCGTGCATTTCATACCCGAACGGAGAATCAGCTCATGGCGCGCACCCGCGTCCGTATCTCTTCCCTCCTCGCACTGAGCGCGGCACTCGCCCTCGTCACCGGCTGCGGCAACAGCACCGACCCGAAGGCCGCCGACGGCACCTCCGCGAAGGCCGGCGCTCCGGCTGCCGGGAAGGACAAGCCCGTGGTGGTCGTGACCACCACCTGGGAGGGCGCGTTCGCCAAGGCCGCCGGGGCCGAGGACGTCAAGGTCATCGTGCCGCAGTCGGTCCACCACGCCCCCGACTACGACCCCAAGCCCTCGGACCTCGCCGCCGTCGCCAAGGCCGACTTCGTGCTGTACGCGCCCTTCGAACCGTACGCCGCGAAGATCAAGGAGGCCGCCGGCTCCAAGGCGAAGCTCGTCGAGGTCAACCTCGACAACGACCCCGACAAGGTCAAGGCCGAGGTCGACAAGCTGGGCGCTCTGTTCGGCACGCAGGACGCGGCCACGAAGTGGAAGACCGGCTTCGACACCGAGTACGGCAAGCTGAACAAGGACGTCCAGGCCGCGTGGCCCGGCGGCAAGAGTCCCTCCGTCGTCACCCAGGTCTTCACCGCCTGGGCCGCCAAGCTCGCGGGCGCCACCCCTGTGGGCACGTTCGGCCCCGAGGCCGTCACCCCGGCGCAGCTCGCCGAGCTCTCCGCGAAGAAGCCGGCGCTCGTCCTCGACAACGCCCACATGTCGACCGGGACCGTCCTGCCCGACTCGGGGGCCAAGCAAGTGAAGATCGTCAATTACCCGGGCGAGGACCTCGACCTGCTGCCGGTGTACCGCAACGCGGCGGCCGAACTGAAGAAGGCCATGGGCTCCTCCTGAACCGGGAAAAGGTGGCCGTGGGCCTCGTGCGGCGAGGCCGGGCGGCCTGACCGGACGGGGAGGGCGCGTCCGCGCGTGCCCTCCCCGTCTCATGAGCCCGGCAGCCCTCGGCTGCCGGGCTCATCGGTCATCCGGCCTGGGCGAGAGGCGGCGCGTCCGGCACGCCGTGTGCCGGAGGCAGGCTCTCGGTGAGGCGTTCCCGCAGGGCCGACCGGTCCGGCTTGCCCGCTGCCGTCAGGGGTATCTCCTCTGCCACGAGCAGCCGCTCGGGGTGCTTGCGCCGTTCCAGCCCCCGCGCGGTCAGGTGATCTCCCAGGCTGTCCAGGGTCGGAGCCTGTGGGCCCCGTGCCACCACACAGGCCGCCAGCCGCTCCCCCATCAGCGGATCGGGAACGCCGACGCACACCACGTCCCGGACCTGTGGGTGCGTCCGGATTTCCCGTTCGACCTCGGCCGGGCTGATGTTGGCGCCGCCACGGATCACGATGTCCTTCAGACGTCCGACGACGTGCAGGACGCTGTCGGCGTCGAGGTAGCCGAGGTCGCCGGTGCGGACCCAGCCGTCGGGGGTGCGGTAGCGGGCGTCCAGATCGGGGGCGCCCACGTAGCACAGGGGTGTCATGGGGCCCCGGGAGATGATCTCCCCGATGTCGCCGTCGGGCAGCGGTGCGTGGGTGTCGGGGTCGGCGATGCGGATCTCGGCGACCCGGGGGTCGGGGTGGCCCGCCACTACGCCCGATGCGTCGGTCGGCGGCACGGTGTTGGCCAGCCCCGTGTGGCAGTTGACGCCGTCGGCGGAGCCGTAGAGGTTGACCACCGGGCAGCCGAACGCCTTCGCCGCGGCGGCAGCGGTGGTCTCGTCGAGCGGAGCGCCGCCCAGGACCAGCGCGGTGGGGGGCGGCACCTGTTCGCTCGTCGCGTCGAGGCGCTCGAGCATCATGCGGACCATGGTGGGCACGCCGAGGACGTGGGTCGGTTCGTGCTCGCGCATCGCCGCGATGGCGGCCTCGGGCGAGAAGTGGTCGAGCAGGACCAGGGTGCCTCCGTGCCGGGCGAGGGTGACGGCGGTGCCGTTGGACCCGAAGGCGGAAGCCAGCGGTACGAGGAACAGGCAGCGCGGCGGGGTCCCGTCGGGAAGGAGGGAGGCAAGGAAGTTCCCGCGCCCGCCCGCCAGCGCGTTGTGCGAGTAGGCGATCATCTTCGGCTCGGCCTCGGAGCCCGAGGAGACCAGGATCCGCGCCGCGCTGTCGGGATCCGGGCGGGCGGGGACGAAGCCGCTGGGGTCGGAGCGCATGAGGTCTGACCACGACGCCGTTCCCTCGGGTGCGGTGCCGGGGCCCACCGCGATGACGTGGCGCAGGGCGGGCAGTGCCCGCGAGAGCGTGTGCAGGTCGGCCGCGTGGTGGAAGTCGCGGTGTTCGATCGCGGCGATGACCGCGACGGCTTCGGCCCGGCGGAGCAGGCACTCGGCCTCTAGGGTGCCGCGGCCGACGGGGAAGGGGAGGGCGACGGCGCCGAGCGCGGCCAGGGCCAGGTCGGCGATGACGGCGCCCCGGTTGTTGGGGAGTTGCACGCCGACCACGTCGCCCTCGCGTATGCCGAGGTCTCTGAGGCCGGTGGCCAGACATCGCACCTTGCGGTCCAGGGCGGTGTAACAGAGTTTGCCCTTGGCGTCCAGGATGGCCGTGTGGTGCAGGTCGGCGATCTGGCGGGCCCGGAACAGGCTGTAGAGGTCGAGGTCGGGGCAGGTGCCGTCGACCACCCAGGAGCGGCGGAGTTCGGCGGGCAGCAGGTCGTGCAGTGCGAGCCTGTTGGCGGTCATGCGAAGCTCCAGGGGTCGGGAACGGCGGGGGCACCGTGCGCGTCGCGGCTGATCGAGCCGGCGAAGCGCGCGTCGTGGTGCAGGTCGGAGAGGTCGGTGGTGACGGCGGTGGCGGTGAGGCCGTGAGCACTCAGCTGCGCCAGGGCGTCGCCGGTGGAGAGGTCGCGCACGTCGTACGCGGCCGCGGCGCCGGCGCTCTCGTCGGCAGGGGCGATCCAGCCGTCGGCCGTCGGCAGCGGCTGCCGGAAACCCGCCGGCCGCCTGGGGTCCTGGCCTCGCGCCACTCGCCGCAGGGCGGGGGCGGTCAGGGTGTCGGCGGCCCCGAGGAGTGAGGAGTCCACCCGTACGCCGTGGCCGGTGCGTTCCCTGAGCAGCAGTCCGGCGAGCACGGCTTCGGCACCGTGCAGACCCCCGAGCACGTCGAGCAGGGTCATCAGCGAAGGGGCAGGGGGCTCGCCCTCGGGACGGACCGCCTCGCCCACCCCCGTGCGGGCCTGCACCATGAAGTCGGTGCCCATGGGGGCGTCGTCGAGCCGGTCGGCCCAGCCGCTCGTGTACGCGTACACCAGGGCGGGATTGACGCGGGCGAGGTCTTCGGCGTCGAGCCCGAGCTCGGCGGCCTTGCCCGGGGCCCAGTTGTGCAGGAAGACGTCGGCCTCGGCGGCCATCTCCCGCAGTCGGCGGCGGTCGGCCTCGGCCTTGATGTCGATCTCGACGGCCTTCTTGCCCCGGTTGAGGGCGAGCCAGCGGGCGGACACGCCGGAGCAGGCGGGCGGCATGCCGCGCAGGGGGTCGCCGCCCGGCGGCTCGATCCGGATGACCTCGGCCCCCAGCAGGCCGAGCAGGTGTGCGGCGAGGGGCGCCTGGATGCGGCGGCCCGCTTCGAGCACCGTCAGCCCGGCCAGCGGTCGGCTTGCGGAAGGGGCAACTGCCGTACGGGGGCTCACTGGGGCGTGTCCATCGGTCAGTGTCCGCAGCGACCAGGGCGCGGCGCCGTCGGCCTCCAGAGCGCATTCGGCCAGGGTGCGCAGCACGCACACCTCGGCACCGGAGACCACTGCTGCCTCCCGGATGCGTGGGAGGGGATGGGAGCGGGTCACGGCGTGGAGGGCCTGCGGGACGGGGGCGCAGGCAGTGGCGTAGCGGAACTGGAACGGCCGCCAGCCGACGCGTATCGCGTCGGCCGGAGCGTCCAGGGCTCGCCAGAACGCGGCCCAGGCTCCCGGGTCGAGGGTCTCCAGCTCGAACAGCACGCCTTCGGACGAGGTGAAGGGCGGCCCTCCTGGCGCGAGTTCCGCGGCCTCGCCCTCGTCGGCCCCGGCCGCGGCGAGGTACTGGGACACGGCGAGCAGCCCGGCCCGGTCGGCGCCCACGGTGACGTGGGAGGCCTCGCCCCCGCGGGCCTGGCCGACCAGTCCGGCGAGCAATCCCTGTACGGAGAGGACGGCAGTGGCCGTCGCCGCATAGTCGGCGGCCAGTCCGCGCGGGCTGCCGTCGCGTCTGCCGTGGACCGCCATCATGCCGGTCGCGGCCTGCACGGTCGCCTCGTCGACGAGCCCGCTCCCGAGGTTCGCCCAGGTCACGGTCGCGTGACCGGGCGCGAAGCCCGCTCCGAAGAGCGTGATGCGGCCCGACGGGTCTTCGTCGGCACGCTCGTCGGATCGCGCGCCGAGCAGCCGCAGGTGTTCGGCGACGACGCCGGTGATCTGGGCCGGCCCCGAAGTGGCGAAGCGCAGTGTGTCGAGCGGCCGGACCGTCTGCGTGGTAGTGGGGGACGCCATGCCTCTCCTCTCCCGGCGCGGCGGTGGCCGACGCCCGGGTCGAACGGAACGCGGGAACTCGCAGGGGTGCGCACCCGACCAGTTCCTCGGACAGAGAGTCGGACAGCAGTTCCCACGGGTTCCCGGCAATGAGGAGGAATGCAGTGACGGATTCAGGCACCGAACACGACGGAGCGGGTCAACCCGATCCGCGGATCAACGAGTTGAGAGGGAGGGTCGACCACTTCGTCCGTACGAAGGTGATCCCGGCCGAGACGGTGCTCGACGCGGGCGGAGAAGGTGCGGCCGCCGCCCTGGCGGAATTGCGGGCCGAGGCGCGTGCCGCCGGGCTGTGGGCCCTGCCGCTCCCGGCGGAGCTGGGCGGCGGCGGCCTCGCCTTTCGTGAGTACGCGGTGCTGGCCGAGGCCGAGGGCGCGAGCGATCACGGGCCCGCCGCGCTGGGTTCCGCCCCGCTGCTCGACGTCACCATGCTGGACCGTCACGGCAGCGCCCAGGTGCGGGAGGAGTACCTGAAGCGGCTCGTCGCGGGAGAGATTCGTACCTGCTACGCCATGACCGAACCGGACGTGCCGGGCACCGACCCGCTCCTCACCGGAGCCCGGGCCGAGGCCCGGGCCGACGGCAGCTGGTGCGTCAGCGGCCGCAAGTGGTTCACTTCCGGCGCCGCCGGCGCCGACCTCGTCACCGTCATGGCCCGTACGGGCGGGACCGCAGGCGACCGGGAGGGGCTGTCCCTGCTGCTCGTACCGACCGGCTCGCCCGGATTCCGCGTCGTGCGCGAACTCCCCGTGCTCGGGGCGGCGGGCCAGTACGAGATCGAACTCGACCGGGTGCTCGTGCCCGCCGACCACCTCCTCGGCGCAGGCGGCGACGCCCTGGCCATCGCGGGCGAACGCCTCGCACTCGGCCGCACCCTGCGGTGCCTGCGCTGGCTCGGCCAAGCCCAGCGCGCCTTCGACCTCATGTGTGAACGCGCCGCCACCCGCAGCGGATCGCGCGGCCCGCTCGCCGACCACCAGCTGGTCCAGCAGCACGTCTTCGACGCCCTCCTCGCGCTGCGCACCACCCGACCCCTGGTCCACGAGGCGGTCACGCTGATCGCGGCCGGACAGGACGCCCGTACCGAAGTGGGGCTGGCCAAGGTCGCCGCCGCCCGGATGCTCCAGCAGGTCACCGACTCCGCCATCCAGGTCCACGGCGCCGCCGGCCTCGGCCCCGACACGGCGCTGCCGTCCCTGTTCCGCGGCGGGCGCGCCGCCCGCATCCTCGACGGCCCGGACGAGCTGCACATCACCTCGGTGGCCCGCCGGGTCCTGCGCGGATACGGCCAGGAGTCCGCTACACGCGGGTGATGTCGACGAGGTCGTCGAGTGCGGCCAGTCCGAGGGCCAGGAAGAAGTCGCCCCAGATCAGTTCGTGGCGCACCGCCAGGCCCTTGGCCGCGTCGTAACAACCGTCCAGCAGCATTCCCGCGGGACGGACCGAGCTCGGTCCGGTGAGGTGGGCCTCGGCCAGCCTGTTCAGAATCGTCACGGCCCGGTACGAACACACCGCGGCCCGGGGCRCCCGCGCACGCGACAGTTTGAGCAGCGCTACGGCGGTGATCGCCGCGGCCGAGGTGTCGACGGGCCCCCGCGGCCGGGACGCCTCGTTGGGCGGGACGATCCGCCCGGTCAGCGCCTCCGCCTGCACCAGCAGCTGCTCGGCGGCGAAGACGAGCCGCTCCGGCCGGTGTTCGGCAACTTCCGGACGCAGCAGCGCATCGGCCACGGCCAGGAGCAGCCATGCCTCGCCGCGGCTCCAGCCCGGCGCCGGGTCTTCGCAGGGGTACCACCCCGTGGCCGCGTCGAACTGCCAGGCGGGCCGCGGCCGGCCGCCACTGCCCGCTCCCTCCACCCCGAGGCAGAGATCCAGGTGCCGGTGCAGATGTGCCGCCGCCACGGCCGACCCCTCGTCACCGGCTCCGGCCAGGAGGGGCACCAGCCCCGGTACGGCGTCCGCGCGGGCCAGGAGCCGGGGGCCGCCGAGCGCCGCACCCCAGGGCACGACCCCCGCCTCGGGGTCGAAGGAGTCCAGGCAGGCCCGGGCCGCCTTCGCTTGCAGCGCGGCAGCCTCGGCGGAGGCGAAGGACTGTGCCGTCGCGTACCAGAAGATCAATCCCCGGGTGGCCGTGTCCGCATCCGCCCAGGGTGCGAGCCGGGCCGTGCAGTCCGCCGCAGCCAGCCGGTGCGTCTCCTTCCCGGTGTAGCGGGCTCGCAGCCACAGCAGTCCGGCCCAGAAGCCGCCGGTCCACGAGCCGCGGCCGGTCGTCTTCCACCGCCCGTCGGAAGGCTCGGCGTACAGCGGAAAGCGGGCGCCCACTTCGGCCTCGGTCACGTTCACCCGGTCGATGACGGCTGCGAGCGCCCGGCCGGCCCAGTCGCCGGAGGTCATGCTGCGCTCCCCGTCCCCGGTCGCCCGTCCCGTACGGCCCAGAGGCAGGCGACCGCTCCCGCCGCCGTGAACTCCACCGCCACCAGCATCCAGCCCGTCCCGTACCGTCCGCTCTGCGCGAGCAGGCCGAACAGGGGCGGGCCCACCGCGAATCCGGCGAAGAACCCGGCCGCGACGAGCGCCGAGTCCTGTCCGGCCCGGCCGGGGGCGGCGCGCTGCATGACCAGCACCATCGACACGGCGTTGCCGGAGACCGCGAACACCCCGACTGCCACGGCGCCCAGCCACACCAGCGGACTGGCCAGCAGCCCGCCGGCCAGGAGAGCCGCCGCGCCCACGGCACCGCAGGCCAGCAGGCCCGGCAGCCACTCGGCCCGGCCCGGGCGGGCTGCCTTCGACCACCCGACCCGGCCGAGAACGCCGGCAACCCCGAGGACGGCGAGCAGACCACCGGCCACGGTGGGGCCCATCCCCAGACGCTGCACCCCGTACAGGGCGAGGTAGGTGTTCACAGAAGCGATACCGGCTCCCAGAAACAGCGAGAAGCCCGCCAGCCAAGCCACCATCCCCCGCGGAACGAACGACGTGCGGGCAGCCGGAGCCGATAGCGGGGGCGGGTCGGCGGGCAGCGCGCGCAGTGCCCACACCGCGGCGAGGAGCGCCGCCCCGGAGGCAGTCCACACCGCTCCCCGCCAACCGAGACCGCCCGCGAGGGCGGCGAGCGGCAGCCCGGCGGCGAACGCCCCCCACTGCACACCCGACTGCTTGAGGCCGGTCACCGCACCCCGCCGGGCGGGCGGAACCACGGCCAGGATCGCCTTGTTGGTGGCGGGGTTGGCCAGAGCCTGCGGTATGCCGCCCAGCGCGACCGCACCCAGCAGCAGACCTGCGCCGGGGGTGGCCCCGATCAGCGCGAGCGCCAGGGCGGAGACGGCGAGCAGGAGGACCAGTGAGCGCCGGGGCCCGATCCGGTCCACCATCCGGCCGCCGCTCGGGGACAACGCGGCGGCCGTTCCGAATCCGACGGTGGTCGTCAGCCCCAACACCGCGGGCGAGATGTTCAATTCCTCCACCAACCGCGGTCCCAGCGCACCGAGCAGGAACAGCTGCAGCATCGAGAACGCCATGGCGCAGGTGAGCAGCGCGGTCAGGCTCCGGACCTCCCGGCCGTGCGCTGGTCCCGACGCCGTCGCTTCCGCCGTGCCCTCTGGCGCCACAGAAATCCCCATTCCCGAAAGGTTGAACAGCACGACCGACTGGGAAGGCAGTCGGATGGACCGGCACCGCAGTTCCCTCTCCCTTCTGTGCCCTGCACCACACCGGGCGAACGACCGCCACGGCGCACCACAGGTTCGGTCGAGAACTTGTCGGGAAGTGCGTACCCCCCTGCGCAGCCCGGAAGGCTGGTGCAAGGATGAACCCGCCATGACGCCAGGCCACCGTTTCCGAGCCGTACGGGCTGCGATGTTCGCAGCCGTCTGCGTGCTGCTCGCGGCCCTCGGCCACGTACTCATGTCCGGCATGGGCGTGCCCTGGTGGGCGATGTCCGCAGCGTTCGTGGGCACGGCGGCTGCGGCTTGGTCCCTCGCAAGCCGTGAACGCGGGCCGCTCACCGTGATCGCGGCGACGGTCGCCGTCCAGGCCGCGCTCCACTCGGGCTTCTCCTTGGCCCAGTCGGTCCTGCACCCTTCCCTGCCGTCCGGCACCTCGTTCGCCCGCCAATGGGCCGAGTACCTGATGTGCGGGGAGGGCACGGCGTCGACGCTGTCCCCCCAGGACGCCCTGAAGGTCGTCCATGACGCGGGGCTCGCCGGCCTCACGTCCCAGCCACCACCCGGCACCGTCATCCCGGACGCCGGCTCCCACGCCCACCACGCCATGCACGGCATGCACGGCATGACCGGCATGGCCGGCACCGCATCCGATGCGACCGGCGCACTCATGCCGCCAGGCGGTCACGACATGGCCGGCATGTCATCGGCCGGAATGCTCGCCGCCCACCTGCTGGCCGCACTCCTCTGCGGCCTGTGGCTGGCCTACGGCGAACAGGGCGCCTTCCGCATCCTGCGCGCCGTCGCAGGCCGGCTCTGGACGCCGCTGCGTCTGCTCTTCGGCCTCGGCCCGGCACCTCTCCCGCCGCGCGTGCGCGTGCGCCTGGTACGGCACGGCCGCGCGCTCCCGCAGCTGTTCCTCGTCCACGCCATCACCTCACGGGGTCCCCCGACGGGAACCGCTGTCCTGTGACAGCTGGTTCCCCGAGTGCGCGCTGACGGCTCTTCTCCTGCCCGTCGCGCCTCGGGCATCGGCCATGCCCTCCGGCCGGCCGTACCCCTTCACCGGCCCCGCCGCGTGCGGCGCCGGACACCTTGCCCCTAAGGACCTGTGGCGATGACTCCTGCCCTGCCCACCCAGCCCTGTCCCGCCGGCGAAAGGCCGGCCCGGCACACGCCGGACTCCGACGCGGCGGTGACCCGACTGGCCCTCGCCGCCCGCGACGGCGACCCCGCGAAGACAGACCGGTTCGTCCGGGCCCTGCACCGCGACGTATGGCGTTACGTGGCATACCTCAGTGCCGATCCCCAGTCGGCCGAAGACCTCACCCAGGACGTGTTCCTGCGGGCCCTCGCCGCGCTCCCGCGATTCGAAGGCCGCTCCTCCGCCCGCACCTGGCTGCTGTCCATCGCGCGCCGCACCGTCGTCGACAGCGTGCGCCACGCCGCCGC
Organism: Streptomyces sp. M-16; assembly: GCF_052114405.1. NCBI lineage: Bacteria > Bacillati > Actinomycetota > Actinomycetes > Kitasatosporales > Streptomycetaceae > Streptomyces > Streptomyces sp. M-16. The sequence goes on from NZ_JBFRER010000002.1 coordinate 133,918, forward strand.
CCGCCCCCGGCTGTCGGACCGCCACGACTGGCAGACCGCCGCCGAGCAGAACCAGGCGTACGACCTCCCCGGCTTCGAGGATGGCATCGCCTTGGCAGAACTCCTCGCCGCGATCCCGGCCGAACGCCGCGAGGCCTTCGTCCTCACCCAGCTCCTGGGTCTCCCCTACGCCGAGGCCGCCGTAGCCGTCGGCTGCCCCATCGGCACGGTCCGCTCCCGCGTGGCCCGCGCCCGCACCACCCTCATCGCCCTACTGACGGACACGGAACCGTCCACGACTCAGCCGAAGCACCTCACCGCGTGGGCGGCCGGGGACTCCACCCGGCCGGGCCCGACCGCCGTACTCGTGGCCGAATTCGCCTGAGGACCGGGCCCCGTGCGGGAGGGCTGTGCTGCGCGCGCTCCCTCCCGCCCCCGGCCATTGCGGAGGGGACCCGGCCGAGATCGGCCGTTCCCGGACCACCACTTGGGCTCTGCCGGACGCCCAAGACGCTGTCAGAGCGCTCGGCTATTCTTCCGGCACCGTTCGCCGACCGTAGGGATCTTGAGAGTTGACCGGCCTGTCTGCCTTTCCGCTGCCCTTCCAAGCGTCACGTTCCATAGCGTTCGCTCAACCCCGGACGCTGCGCGAGCTGGAGATGATGGAGTGCAGCGCGCACATCCGCGCGAAGCCGGGGTGGTCCGACAAGATGAACGATGCCGGCATCGTCGCGCGGTGGACGCAGGAGGCCGTCGCCCAGGGGCTCACCGAAGCGCAGGTGCGGTACGTGCTCGCCGAACTCGCGCACTACGCCGCCCTGCGGGACGGGCGGACCGGCATCGAGGTGTCGGGCGTCGACGGGGTGTGGCAGTCGGACGCGCTGATCGACGCCGGGCTCGCCGCCCGGCTCCGCGAGGCGGTCCGAGCGCTGGAAGAGGTCCCCGAGGCCGAGCGGGACTGGCATCCGGGCTCGGACGGGCAGGTGCTGGACCTCGTGCATCCCTCGCTGTTCTGCCTGGTGCGGGACGTGAGCGGCGGGCCCGAGGAGGCCTGGCGGAATCCGACGGACCACTATTCGAAGCACGAGTTCTCGGAGAAGTTCCAGTGGCTGCCGACGGACGTGGACGTCAGTGACGGGGGCGAGGTCTCCTTCCGTTCGTACGTCAACAACGTCCACCCCGAGACCCATCACGAACTCGCCGCCGTCCTCCCGGACGTGTTCGCGCGCATGCGGCCGCTCTGGGAGAACGTGCTCACCGACCTCCGCCACCCGCGGCCGCCGCGCATCGAGGCCGATCCCCGCGGGTGGTACGACTCGGAGCCGGTGTACCCGGTCAGGTCCTCCTTCAGCGAAGACGCGGCCTACCGGGAAGCCCGCAGCGCCTGGGGGGACGCCTACGACGCTTGGCGGGAGACCCGCCGCCCGGCCGTCCCGGACGCCCCGGACTTCACCCCGCCCGAGCCGCCCGCCGAGGACGCCCGGGTCGACCTGCGCGGCCGGCGGCTGCAGGTCATCGTCAAGCTCGCCACCATCCACCTCACCCCGGACGGGCCCGAGTACACGGGCGGCTCCTGGCACGTCGAGGGAATGCTGAACGAGCGGATCGTCTCGACCGGCATCTACTACTGGGACAGCGAGAACGTCACCGAGAGCCGGCTGAGCTTCCGCGCGGCGCTCGACGACCCGGACTACGAGCAGAACGACGACGACGGGGTGCGCGAGGTCTACGGCCTGGAGGACGAGGACGCGCTGAACCAGGTGCTGGGATCGGCGGCGACCCCGGCGGGCCGCTGCCTGGCGTTCCCGAACATCCTGCAACACCGGGTCGGCCCGTTCCGCCTCGCGGACCCCACCCGGCCGGGACACCGCAAGATCCTCGCGTTCTTCCTGGTCGACCCTTCGACGACGATCGCCTCGACCTCCGATGTCCCGCCCCAGCAGCCCTGGTCCGAGAGCTCCACGATGACGCTGGAGCAGGCCAAGGAGTACCGGGAAGAGCTCATGCGGGAGCGCAAGTTCTTCGTGGACGAACACAACGACCAGCTCTACGAGCGGGAGTTCTCCCTCTGCGAGCACTGATCGCCGCGGGGTCGGGGCGGGTCGTCAGGGGCGGTCGGGCGGAGGGCAGGTCGAGGCCCTCGTGATGGCGGCTTCGACCGATGCCACGCGGTCGGCGAGCAGCCCGAGGGCGGACACGGCCCGGGAGAGGGGATCCGCTCGCGGGTCCCCGAGACCGTGGCCGCGTACGTACCCCGCCTTGACCACCGCCCACCGCTCGGCCTGCTCCGGGGTGAGGGTGCCGCGGAGTTCGGCGAGCCGCAGCAGGTTGGCCTCGGCGTCGGACCTGAGGGTCTGGGCTTCGGCGGCGTAATGGTCGTCGAGGAGCGCGGCCAGCTCGGCGGCGTTCATGACGGGATCGATACGGGCGGCGATCTTGTTCATGTTGCGGTACGAGCCCTGGAGGCGGAACGGGGGCTCGGTGCGCGTGGTGTCGCTCTGCGCCGCGGAGGCGATGTACGCGGCGTTGACCGCGAGGACCGTCGTCCGGGCGGTGAGCAGGTGGCGCAGGACGGCGAGGACGCGGTCCCGTTCCGCCGGGAGGTACGGGTGAACGAGGCGGTCCGCGCGGGCGGACGGGTCGCCCGCCGCCAGCCGCAGGAGCAGGTCCAGGTCCGTGCGCTCACGGCCCGCGAGGGGCGCCAGCACCGGGTTGGAGGTGAGCGCGTTCTCGATGAAGCTGGCGGCGAAGGCCTCTTCCTTGCCGGTCAGGACGTCGCCGAGGTTCCACACGTCGGCGCGGTTCGCGAGCATGTCGGGGATGCGGAAGGCCTGCCCGGACTCGGTGTAGGGGTTGCCGGCCATGCAGACCGCGAACCGCTTGCCGCGCAGGTCGTAGGTGCGCGCCCGGCCGTTCCAGACTCCCTCCATCCGGCGGGTGGCGTCACAGAGGGGGATGAACCGCTGGAGCAGTTCGGGTGAGGTGTGCTGGATGTCGTCCAGGTAGAGCAGGGTGTTGTTGCCCGCCTCCAGGGCGAAGTTGACCTTCTCGATCTCCTGGCGGGCGGTCGCGTTCGGGGCCTCGGCGGGGTCGAGGGAGGTGACGTCGTGGCCCAGGGCCGGGCCGTTGACCTTCACCAGGACCAGACCGAGGCGGTCGGCGACGTACTCCACGAGGGTCGTCTTGCCGTAACCGGGCGGGGAGACCAGCAGGAGGAGGCCGTTGCTGTCGGTGCGCTTGGTCTCGCCCGTGGTGCCGAGCTGCTTGGCCAGGTTGTCGCCGATGAGCGGCAGGCAGACCTCGTCGAGGAGGCGGCTGCGGACGAAGGAGGACATGACCTTGGGCCGGTACTCGTCCGGCCTCAGCCGGCTCCTTTCCCTCGCCACCAGTTCCGTGCGCCGTCGCTGGTAGGCCCTGAACCCGGCAGCGGTGTCCGCCGTGAAGTCGTGCACCCGGCCGAGCAGTTCGTCGATGCGCACGGTGAACGTCCGGCCGGTGATGCGCGGATGCCGGCCGAGGAGACCGGCGACGGTACCGGTCAGGGCGGCGTCCGACTCGTACCGGCGCAGGTCCGGGCAGAGCTCGACGGCGACCGCCTCCGCGAGGTCGCCGGGGTCGACCGGCTCGCCGGTCGCGCCGACGAAGGCGGTGAGCCAGGCCTCGACGAGCCGGCGCCGGTCCTCCGGCACGTCGAGGGCGGCGAGGTCCTCGTCGTAGGCGGCGGTCCCCACCGTCCGGCGGAACGTGTCGAGGAGGACCCGGGTGGCCGCGCTGGTGACGAACCCGCCACCGGCGGCCAGTTCCTCGAAGAGGTACTCGGCGGCCTGCGGGCCGCCGTCGATGGCTCCGGCGAGCTCCGCCGTGAACGCGGTGATCGCCGGGGTGGCCCCGAAGGCCGTCCGGACCCGGGCGAGGGAGCCCGCACGCCGGGTCCAGGCCTCCCGCTCGGGGCCGGTCGTCCGGTGCGCCCAGAACAACTGGGCCTCGGCCCGCGCCCGGGACGGGTAGCGCAGCAGGCCCGCGCCCTCGTGGAGCCGCAGCAGTACGGTCAGGATCGCGGTCGCGTCGTGGTCGTGGACGCCGCGTTCGTAGCCCTCGTCGTACGCGGCCCCGGCGGCCTGCCGCACCAGGGCGGGCAGGTCCGCCCCGGCGAGGGCGGCGGGGCCGTGTTCGGTGAGCAGCCGTACCGCGAGGTACTCGGCGCGGTAGACGTCGGCGTTCTCGGAGGGCAGCGACTGGCCCCAGTAGGGGCGAGTGGCCGCGAAGTCCGGGTCGGTGACCGGGGAGCGGTAGTCGGTGCCGGTGAGGGCGAAGGCGAGGCCGTCGCCCTGCGGCACGAGCGTGAGGTCCAGGGGCTGGGTGTTGACGGCGAACCGGTGCCGGCCCAGGCGTACGGTCCGGCCGCCGTCCGCGTACAGCTCCCTGCGGTCGCGCAGGGCGCGGGCGGCTTCCTGCCCGGCGGCCTTCAGCCGGCCGTCGAGCTCCTCGGCACGGGTCCGCTCGCCCAGTTCCCGCAGTTCGTCAGCGGTGCGGCGGACCTTGGCGACCATCGGGTCGGAGGCGAAGAAGGTACTGACCGCGTCGGTGTCGGCGAGCGTCGACGCCCGGCGGGTCACGGTCTCCAGGACCCGGGCGGCCACGCCCGCCAGCCGCTCGGCCCGGCGGGCGCGGTCGTCCTGAAGGGTCTGCTTGCGGGCCGAGAACGCCTCGTACACCTCGCTCCGCTGGGCGGCCAGTTCCGTGAGGAAGGGGTCGTGGTCGGCGAAGCGCGACTCCAGGTGCTCCAGGCCCAGCAGCAGGCGGGACAGCTGCTCGTCGCACGCGTCCGGGGTGTCCGCGGCGGCGAGGGCCCCGGTGACCGTCTGGGCGAGCAGCGCGGATTCGGCCGCGAACGCGGCCCTGCCCTCCTGTGCGAGCAGCTCGCGGCGCCGGGCGTCGAGGGTGGCAYGGGCCCGGTTGACGCCGCCGAGCACTTCGGCGATCCGCTCCAGGATGGATGTCCGGACGGTCGCGTCCCCGGTGTCCAGACCGGCGACGATCTCGGTGACGGAGCTCAGCCCCTCGGTCTGCGCATCGAGCCGGTCGGCCAGTGGCGCCGCTCCGGCGACCGTGGTGATCGCCGCGGCTTCCTCCGTGAGCTGCCCGACCTCCTCGTGGTGGGGCGCGAAGGCGTCCTCGCGGGAGAGGAAGACCATCGCGCGTCCGGCGAAGGAGGCGATGTCGGAGGTGGTCTCCGCGGCGAGCCCGTCGATGCGCCCGGTGTCCGCGTAGCGCAGTTCCCGCAACGTGAGCAGGTGCCCCTGGGCGCGGCGCAGTTCTGTCAGCCGGTCCACCCAGTCGCCCGTGGTACGGGGGCCCTCGCCCCGGATGCGCCGGACCAGTGAGGCGATCCGGCCCGCCGCCCCGTCGAGCGCGTCGGCCGCCTGCCGGGTCAGGGCCTGGACCGTCCCGAACTCGGTCAGCACCTGTTCGGCGGTGGCCCGGAGCTCGCCGAGCGGCGTGCGCAGGTCGCCGAGTTCGGGGTCACCGAGCCAGTGGTGCTGGTCATCGGCCCGGACACAGGCGCTCACGAGCGTCTCGAAGACGGCGGCGGTGGGGGTCGTGTCCGCGACCGCGCCGGCGATCGAGAGCAGGTCCGATATGCCGCGGACGAGGTCGGCGTTGCCGACGCGGGCCAGTGCCCCGGCAGCGACCGGGCGGCCGGCCGCGTGGGTGTCGCAGGCGTACGGGGTGCTCCACCGCTGGACCGGGTGGACCCGGGCCGGTTCCTCGGAGCCGGTGCGCAGCACCATCAGGGTGCCGTCGTCGAAGAGCGCGTACCCGTGGCAGGGGATCGGGGTGGCGACCTCCTTGCGGATCAGGTTGTACGGCAGGAGCAGGCCGCGTCCCTCCGCCCGTGCGTGGAAGACGTGGAGCACGTCCTCGCCGTTGGGCGAGCGCACGGCGCGCTCGAACTCCAGGCCCTCGGTGGTGGTGTCGAAGGTCTTGGTGAGCCCGGTGGTGAGGTGGTAGCCGCCGGGGAAGACGATCCCCTGTTCCCCGGGCAGCCGACGGGCCCCCTGTCCGAGGGCGTCGAGGCGGACCACCGTCCTGGTGATGCCGTTGAAGACCAGGTGCCGTGGGAGCTCCTCCTTGTACGGGCGCACCCGCAGCAGGATCAGTGGTCCGACGCGGGCGTGATCGATGTCGGCGTCGGCGAGGGACTGGAGCGGTTCGTCGACCGGCTCCCGGTGGATCCCCTCCCCCGTCTCGGTGTCGTCCTCGGTCTTGACGGTGAGGTGGCCGCCGACCGTGGCGACGAAGATCTCTCCCCCGATCGACACGTGCGGGTGCCGGCCCGGGACGTGGTCCTCGCGGGTGGCTGCGGTCCACTCGAAGTCGTACGCGGGCGGCAGGACGTGGTCGCGCTCGCCGCGCGCGTCCAGGAACGTGACGGTTCCGTCGTGGCCCAGGGCCCAGCGCAGGACGCGGATGTCCTCGTCGCTGTCCCCGGTCCGGAAGACGGCGAGCAGTCTGCCCTCGACGTGGCGGAGCCGCAGGAGGCGCGTCTGGCGGTAGTAGCGGTACAGGGCGGCGAATTCGCGGATGAAGGCCGGATCGTCGAGGAGCCCGCGGACGGCGTCGCCTGGGAGCCGGTTCAGGTCGCGGTCGTGCAGGGTGAGGACGTCGCTCACCGCGGTCCCGGGCCTGAGGCCGGGAACGGGGTCGTGACCGAAGAGGAGTGCGCCGCCGACGGCCACGATGTCGCGGGGCACGGCGCTCTGCCCCGTGTGCAGGCCCCCCGAGCCGGCCAGGGCGGGCTCGGTGGAGCCGAGCCCTTCGGTCCGGCGGGTGTTGAGGGCCTCCGCCCGGCGGGCCAACTCGGCGGACTGCGCTGCGAGGCGGTCCCGCAGCACCTCGTAGGTGCCCGCGTCCATGGAGGACATCGCGCTGGTCATGGTCTGGCTCCCTGCGGGTGCGTACGGTGTCTGCGGTATCGGCCCGTCCCGGCGGCGGATGGGGCGTCGGCCGGGGCCGGGTCAGGCCTTGGCCGTCCCGTTGAGGCCGGCGCCCGGCTTCGTGAGCGGCATTTCGGCGATTCCCAACTGGTTGGCCTTCTCCAGCAGCTCCCCGAGCTGTCCGGACTGCGCTCCCGCCCCCTGCATGAGCTTCATCAGCAGCGCCGACACGGTCAGGTTCTGGACGTCGGCGGTCGAGAGGGAGCCGAGCACGCGCGTGATGTCCTGGGTGAAGTCGGACGTACCGTCCAGCCAGGGCCCCGCCAGGCGCTGCGCGGTGTCGGAGTTCCGGACGAAGGCGTCCACGCCCTTGCCGAGGGAGATCGATGAGACGAGACGGTCGAAGAAGACCGAGTCGCCGCCGACGATGTCGATGTCCGCCTTCTCCAGTCCGGCCGCGACCACCATGGCCTGCGCCTCGGCGACCTGGCGCTGCACGTCGAGCCCGGCCAGCCGGATCTCCTTCTCGGCCGCCAGCCGCAGCCGGTACTCCTCGTGCCCGCGCGATGCCTCGTCCAGCGCGGCCATCGCGGCGGCCTTCTCGGTGAGCCCGGCCGCTTCGGCCTTCAGCTTCTCCCCGATCATCGCGGCCTCGGCGCCCGCCTGCGCCTTCGTCCCCTCGGCCTGTGCCGTCAGCCGTGCCTGGGTCGCGTGCGCCTCCGCGCGGCCGGTCTTCTCGATCGCGTCGGCCTCCTTCTCCCGTACCTGCACCGCCGCCAGCCCGGCCGCCGCCGTCTCGGCCTGGACGGCCTCGGCCAGCCGCAGTTTGGCGCGGGCGTCGAAGTCGGCGGACTTCAGCCGGGCCTCGGCGAGCGTCAGCTGTTCCGCGGCGTGGTGCCTGGCGGCAGCCTCCGCGGCTTCCGCCGCCTTGATGTCCTTGACCAGCCGCTCCTGTGCCTCCGCCTCGGCACCGATGACGATCGCCTGCCGCGTGCGCTCGGCCTCCTCGACCATCCGCAGCTTCTTGATGGACTCCTCCTGCTCGGCGACCGTACGGTCCACCGCGATCCGCTCCCGGACCACGTCGGCCACCTCACGGCGCTCCGCCTCCACCTCCTTGTCCTTGGAGATCGACGAGAGCGCGGTCTCCCGCTCGCGCGCGATGACTTCGAGCATGCGGTCCTTCTCGATCCGCTCGTTCTCGACGGCGATGACCCGCTCGCGGTTCTTCTGGGCGACGGTGATCTCGCGCGCCTGGTTCTCGCGCTGCACCCCGAGGAGCTCCTCGGTCCTCAGGAACGCGCCCTGGGCTCCGAGGCGTTCCTCCTCCTGCACCTTGGCCGTGGCGGCCTCTTCCCGGGCCCGCAGGGTCTCCACCTCGCGCCGCTGCCTGATCTCCGCCTCGGACTGCCGCCGCTCCAGCTCCAGGATGGTCTCCCGGGCGTCGACGTTCTGCCGGGTGATCTCCTTCTCCTCCGTGCGCTGGAACTCGTTCGTGCGCACGTGCTCGACGGCCGTCAGTTCCGTGATCTTGCGGATGCCCTGTGCGTCCAGGATGTTGGCCGCGTCCAGTTGTGTCATCGGGGTCTGCTCAAGGAAGTCGATGGCCGCGTCGTCGAGGTGGTAGCCGTTCAGATCGGTGCCGATGACCTGGATGATGCGGTCCCGGAACTCCTCGCGCTGGGTGTAGAGGTCGACGAAGTCGAGCTGCTTGCCGACCGTCTTGAGGGCCTCGGAGAACTTGGCGGCGAAGAAGTCCTGGATGGCCGCGTTGTCGCTGGCCCGCTGCGTGCCGATGGCCTGGGCGACCTTGATGACGTCCTCGACCGTCTTGTTGACCCGCACGAAGAAGTTGATGTGGATGTCGGCGCGGATGTTGTCCTGGCAGATCAGCCCCTCCCGTCCGGTGCGACGGATCTCGATCGTCTTCACCGAGATGTCCATGTACTCGGCCTTGTGCAGCACGGGCAGCACGACCTGCCCCGTGAAGGTCACGTCGACCTTCCGCATCTTCGAGACGATCAGCGCCTTGCCCTGCTCGACCTTGCGGAAGAGCCGGCTGACGATGACGAGCAACGCGACCGCGACGAGCAGGACAACGGCGATGAGCACGCCGATGCCCAGGGAGATGGCATCCATGGTGAAGTCCTTGCGGTGAAGGTGCGGTGGCGGGCAGGAGCCGACGAGGGCTCAGCCGGTGGTGCGGGGGTCCAGTGCCGTGTCGTACGGCGCGGCCCAGAAGAACTCGCCCGGTTCGTCGTACGCGTAGAGCAGGGCGATGCTGCCGCGGGTCAGCGGGTCCGCGGCATATTGGCGGACCTGCACGATGGCGGTCGAGCCGTCGGCGGCGGCCACCTCGGCCTGCCCGAAGCGGGTGTCCACCCGGCCGGTCCGGATCACGGCGATCCGGCCGATGAAGTCCTGGCGCGAGGGCGGCGGGTCGTCGGGCCGGAACACGCGGCGCAGCGGTCGGAGCAGCAGACCCGTCGCGCCGCGGGCGACGAGCGGGGCGAGAGCGAGCAGGAGGAGGGCGGAGCCGCCGCCGAGCCCCAGACGGTCGGCCAGGACGGTGCCGACGAGGCCGGTGAACCAGGCGACGGTGATCAGCACCGAGGCGGAGACGGCGACCGGGACACCCGGCGTTCCCAGGGCGCAGGACCCGGCGTCGGATTCCCACGCGTCGTGCTCGACGACCCCGAACAGGACGAGCAGCCAGTACACGACGACGACGGCCAGCGCGACGGTGAAGATCCCCGCGGGGAATCCCAGGGCGGCGTCGATGAACTCATCCACTGGTCCCGCCCCTTCGTTCTCGGCTGCCCGTCGGGCCGGGTGCGGGGCGGGACCCGGCACCGGGCGCGTTCGCGCCCCCGGCACCGGGACCGTCCCCCGTGTCCCCCCGCACTCATCCTGGCAAGAGGGCACGGCCCCCGGCATTGCCGGACGCCAGCAGTCTTTACGGCATCTTGATGCCGAATGCAGGCTGACGGTGACGGTCTGCCAACCTTGACCGCTGTACGTCAAGAAGGCGCAAGCGGCGCATCAAGATGCGGGAGATCCAGTGGCAGGGCGGGACATACCCGAGGACTATCTCGACGGCTTCGTCGGGATCCTCACCGAGGTCTGCGGGACCGGCCGTCGGCTCACGCGCGAAGAGCTGGAGTCGCGCCGGGCGGTGGGCCAGCGTGCCGCCGAGGCCGGGTTCGGGCTTCGGCCCCTGGTCCGCCAGTACCTCTCGACGACCCGTACCGCCTGTCCCGACCTGCCCCGCGCACCCGTCGACCGCGTACTCGCCGCCGTCGAGCAGGTGGTCGACGCGCTCGCCGAAGGGCACGAGCGGGCGCAGTTGGCGGCCGTACGGAAGGAGGAGGCGGCCCGGAGGGAGTTCATCGAAGACCTCCTGTACGGCCGCAGCGATCCCGGGCGTCTCTCCGAACGCGCGGAGCGGTTCGGGCTGCTGCTCTCCCACACGCACGCGGTCGCGGTCGCCGAAGGCCCGCAGGCGTACGACGACGTCCACCCGGCGGTCCAGCGGGTCGAGCGGGCGCTGGTGGGACGCTTCGGGAACCGGCGCATCCTGCTCACCACCAAGGAAAGCCGCCTCATCTGCGTGGCTCCGGCCGACCAGGACGACGTCCTCATGTACTTCGCCGAACAGGCGCACGCGGGGACCGACGGCGGCCGGGTGGCCATCGGCCGCCCGCACGCGGGCGCGGGCGGGGTCGTCCACTCCTACGAGGAGGCGCTGAACGCGCTCGAACTGGCCGGCCGCATGAACCTCGACGACCCGGTGCTGCGCGCCTCCGAGCTGCTGGTGTACCCGGTCCTGACGCGGGACCGGCAGGCGATGGCCGATCTGGTGCTGAGCACGCTCGGGCCGTTGACGCGGGCGCGGGGCGGGGCCGGTCCGATGCTGGACACGCTGATCGCCTATTTCGACTCCGGCTGCAACGCGAGCGAAGCGGCGCGGCGGCTGAGCCTGAGCGTGCGGGCGTTCACCTACCGCCTGGAGCGGATCCACCAGTTCACCGGTGCCGACCCGACCGACCCGGCCCACCGCTACACGCTCCAGACCGCTGTCATCGGCGCCCGCCTCCTCGACTGGCCCGCCAAGGACCTGTGACCTCGCCGGGTCCGCGTCCCGCATACGGGTCCGGACGTACGTCGATGATCCGGATCGAGGACCTCACCCCCGGGTCCCGCCCCGCAGCCGTTCGGCGAAGGCGCGCGCGGCGGCCAGGTCCTCCGCGTTCGGCCGCTGTTTGTTGATGCCGCCGACGAGCCTGAAGGGCGTCCACGTGTCGAACGCCCGGCAGGAGAAGTTCCCGTCCACCGCGAAGCCCTTGCCTTCGAGGAGCCGGACCAGGGGGCGGGTGAAGGGCGCGAACGGCATCTCGGGGAGCCCGCTGGTGGCGAACACGAACGCCCGGCCCCGCCCGGCGGGAAGCGCCTCGACGAAGTCGGTCAGCCGGGGGTGGAGGCTGCCGCGGAAGACGCCCGAGCCGAATCCCACGAGGTCGGCCCCCGTCAGCTCGGCCGGGCCGGCCTCCTCGGGGGAGACGACCTTCGCGCCCAGCACCCGGGCCATGGTGTCGGCGACACGACGCGTATTGCCGTGTGACACGGAGGCACACACGATGACTGCCTTCATCCTGTCCATCCCTTCTCCGGCTTCTGCAGGGGGGACAGGGCGGTCGCGCCGAATGTGACACCCATGTGATGTGACGTAGGCCATACCGTTACGGGGTCGCGCGCACGATGACGAGCGATCCGGCGTGCGCGATCCGCCTCCTCGCCGAGAGGTCGGGGCCCGACCGCCGGGCAGCCGCCGGTAAAGGCCGTCGTCCGGGGTAGGCGGGAGGAGGATGGGGCCGACGGGCGAGTGGGGACCGGATCGTCGGGTCCGAGACCTGCCGCAGCGGGCGAAGGAGGTCCGGTCATGGTCACGCCCGAGGCGTTGCGGGCCGAGCCCGGCCCCGTGGGAGTGGTTCCCTCCGAGGCCGGCGGCCTGCTGGACGTGCTGAGCGTGGCCGCGGTGGTCCTGGACGCCCAGGGGCGGATCACGCTGTGGAGCCCCCAGGCACAGGACCTCTTCGGCTGGTCGGCCGAGGACGCGCTGGGCAGCCACGCGGCCGAGCTGCTGGTCGCCGACGAGCACGTCGRCCTGGTGCTGGAGCTGTTCGCCAAGGTCATGGCGGGTGGCGGCGCCTGGGCGGGCGTCTTCCCCGTGCGGCACAAGGACGGCTCCTCGCGACTGGTGGAGTTCCGCAACATGCGGCTGCAGGACGAACACGGCGACGTGTACGCGCTGGGGATCGCCTGCGACGAGACCGTTCTGCGGGGCGTGGAGCGCGACCTGGCGCTGTCGGTGCCGCTGGTGGCGCAGTCCCCGCTCGGGCTGGCGGTGCTGGACACGGACCTGCGGTACGTCCTGGTCAATCCGACGCTGGAGCGGATCAACGGCCTGCCCTCCGAGGAGCTTCTGGGCCGTAGGCCCCGCGAGGCCCTGCCGTTCCTGGACACCGACACGATCGAAGCCTCCATGCGCCGGGTCCTGGACACCGGCGTACCGCTGCTGGACCAGTACGGCACCGGGCGCACACCCGCGGACCCGGACCACGAGCATGCCTGGTCGGGGTCGTACTACCGGCTGGAGGACCCGGGCGGGCGGGTGATCGGTGTCGCCCTGGTGGTCGTGGACGTCACCGACAGCTACCGCGCGGCCAGGGAGGCCACCGAGGCCCGCAGGCGCCTCGACCTCATCGCCCGGGCGTCGGTGACCGTCGGCACCACCCTGGACGTGGAGCGCACGGCCCGCGAGCTCGCCGACCTCGTCGTGGCCGACCTGGCCGACCTCGCCTCGGTCGACGTCCTCGACTCCGTCCTGGAGGGCAGCGTGGCGACGGCGCCCGGACCCCGGACGGGGCAGGCGCTCTTCATGGCCCTCGCGGTGGCGGCGTCCTACGGGACGGACGCCGTCCGAGCCTCGGACCCGGTCGGCGAGCGCACCAGGTATCCGGCCGAGCGCCTGGTCACCCGCTGCGTGAGCACCGGGCGTCCCGTCCTGGTGTCGCAGGTCACCGGCGCGGACCTGGCGCACATCGCGCGCGACGAGGCCGCCGCGGACCTCCTCCACCGGGAGGGCGCGCACTCCTACCTGGCCGTACCGCTGACCGCCCGCGGCCAGGTCCTCGGCGCCCTGGGCCTCCTGCGCACCCGCAATCCGCTCCCCTTCGACCACGACGACGTCACCCTGGCGGGCGAGCTGGCCACCCGCGCCGCCATCGCCATCGACAACGCCCGCTGGTACCAGCACGCCACCGGCACCGCCCTGACCCTGCAGCGCCACCTCCTGCCCCACCCCCCGCCGCGGGCGGCCGGCCTCCAGATCGCCTACCGCTACCAGCCCGCGGCGGCCGCGAGCGGGATCGGCGGCGACTGGTTCGACGCGATCCCTCAGCCCCGGGACAAGACCGCCCTCGTGGTCGGCGACGTGATGGGACACGGTCTCCACGCCGCCGCCACCATGGGTCAACTGCGCACGGCCACCCGCACCCTGGCGGACCTCGGTCTCGACCCGGCACAGGTCCTGCGCCACCTCGACCACATCACCGCCGAACTGGACGGGACCATGGCCACCTGCGTCTACGCCACCTGGGACCCGCACCGCTCGCGCTGCCGCGTCGCCCTCGCCGGCCACCCGCCCCCGGTCGTCGTCAGGTCGGGGCAGGCCCCCGCGCTGGCCGACCTTCCGGCCGGCGTGCCGCTCGGCACGGGCGGCCTCGGCGACGCCGGGTTCACGTCCACCGTCCTCGACCTGCTGCCCGGCGACCGGCTGGTCCTCTACACCGACGGTCTCGTCGAAACCCGTGACGACGCCCTGGACGACCGCCTCGACCTGCTCCTGCGCCTCCTCGCCGATCCGGATCTCCCGCCGGAGGCGACGTGCGACCGGCTCCTGGCCGCCCTGCGTCACCGTGACGCGGCCGACGACGTCGCCCTCGTCATCGCGCGGGTACTCCCCCATCCACCCGCCCGCGGAGCGCGCCCGCACTGAACGGCGCCCCCGGGGGCGGTCATCGGGCGGTGGGGCCGTTACGGCACCGGCTGCTGCTGGGTGACGCAGTGGATGCCGCCGCCACCGGTGCCGAGGCGGTCGATGTTGAGCCGTTCGACGACGCGGCCCGGGAACAGGCGCGTCAGCGTGGCCCGCGCCGCCGCGTCGGCCCGGGTGTCGCCGAACTGGCCGCTGATGACGGCGCCGTTGCACACGTAGTAGTTGGCGTAGGAGGCGAGGAAGTCCCGGTTGGTGGAGCGGCCTCGACGGCCATCCGCTCCTCGACGGGGTAGGTGCCGACTGCCTGTTCGACGAGCCGGTCGTACTCGGGGTCGCTGTAGCCGGCGAAGTTCATGGAGGCGCCGGTCTTGAAGTTCGACAGCAGGTCGAGGGGGTCGGTGATCGAGTCGTAGTAGGTGAGCGGGAACATGTCGATGCCCTCGCGCGCCCCGGGGTCGGTGAACAGCGCGGTGAAGGCGTTGGGCGCGATGGTCTTCAGGCGGACGTCCAGGCCGATCCGGCTGCCCGCCGCCCGGACCGCGGTGGCGAGGAGGGAGACGTCCTGGCCTATGGAGCTGGTGGCCATGGTCAGTGTCCTGCCGGTGGCTCCGGCCTCCTTGACCAGGGCCTTGGCCCGCTCGATGTCCTGGCCGGTCGGCGGCAGTCCGTCGAAGGCGGTCTTCCGCGTGGACCCGGACGCGGCGGCCCAGGCGGCCCGGGTGGTGAGGGAGCCGGTGACCGTGCCGGCGCCGGCGAGTCCGGCCTTGACGAACCCGGTGCGGTCGAGTGCCAGGGACAGCGCCTGGCGTACGCGGACGTCGCCGAGGGGGCCGTTCATGTGGGTGATGTTGACGTTGACGGTGCTGAGGCCCTCGCCGAAGTAGAGGGTGGCGGCGCCGCTGCCGCGCAGCCGGGCGTAGCTCTCGGTCGGGATCAGGTAGCCGCCGTCGACCTCGCCGCTGAGCATCGCGTTGGTGCGGGCGGAGGGGTCGGTGAGGATGCGGAAGACGGCCTTCTTCGCCTTGGCCTTGGCCTTGGTGCCCCAGTACCCGTCGAAGCGGTCGAGTTCGATCGACTGGCCCTTGTTCCAGGTGCCGAGCCGGAAGGGGCCGGTGCAGGCGAGGCCGCCGGTGGTGCCGTAGTCCTTGCCCGCCGCCTCGACGCCGGCCTTGGAGGCGACCACTGCGGCGGCCGAGGCCATGTACTGGGGGAACTGGGAGTCGGGCTTCTTGAGGGTGACGGTGACCTGGAGCGGGCCGGTCTTGGTGATCGCGGAGACGTTCTGGAAGACCTGGGCCCAGGCGGCGGCGTTGTCGGGGTCCATCTGACGGCCGGGGCTGAACACCACGTCGTCGGCGGTCATCTCCTGGCCGTCGTGGAAGCGCACGCCGGGGCGCAGGTCGTACACCCAGGTGGTGGGGTCGGGGTTGGTCGCCTTCTCGGCGAGGCCCGGTTCGGTGGTGAGGGCCGGGGTCCAGCGCATCAGGCTCTCGCACACGTTGGACAGGATGGTGTTCTGCGGGTAGTCGAAGGCCACCGTGTGGTCGAGGGTGGGCGGCTCCGCGTACACGGCCCAGCTGAACGAGTCGATCTCGCCCCGGGCCGGCGGGGTGGACGCGGAGAGGTGGGCGTCCGTGACGGCGCCTGCGCCCTTGGGCGGCCCCGCACAGGCCGCGAGCAGGGCGAGGGAGGCCAGGACGGCGGCCGCGGCGGGGAGGGCCGCCGGGCGGCGTGAGGGCAGACGGTACGGGCGTCTGCTCGCGCGGGGTGGGGAGGTGGTCATCGTCACGCTCTCTGGTCCGTGAGGGGGCGGGGGAGGCGGGGGGAGGAGCGGGCGGACCCCCGGGGCGGTCCGCCGGGAGCGTTCGGCGCCTGGTCAGGCCGCGGTGGCCGGGCGCCGGGGCGCGGGGATCTGCTGCCTGATGCAGTGCACCCCGCCGCCGCCGAACGCGATGGCGAGCGCCCGCACCCCGACGACCTTGCGGCCGGGGTAGGCGGAGGCGATGACCGCGAGGGCGTCCTCGTCCTGGTGCAGCCCGATCTGGACCGGATCACGGGCCGGGGCGACGACTTCGTCTCCACCTACGCCAATTTCTACATCGCCAACGACGCGGTGTTCATGTCCGAGTTCGGTGACCGCCGGGCCGACGACCGGGCCCGCGGCATCCTGCGGGAGCACTTCCCCCGGCGGGACGTCGTGCCGATCCCGATCGACACCATCGCCTCGGGCGGCGGCGGCATCCACTGCTCCACCCACGACCAGCCCGGCAGGCCCGCGGCCTGACCACCCGGCCTGCGACCGCCCGTTCCCGGCTGCCGTGCGGAGCGGGGCCCGGCCCCCGGGTTGCGTTTGCCGGTCGCTACGGACGGCAGGAGACTGGTGGTGTCAGCGTGACTGCGCCGCCGCAATCCGGGTTGGTCGGCGCCGACGCTCCTCCCGCTGCTTCCGCACCAGCGGATATCCGCGGTCCGACCGCGACCGGCCATGTTGAACGTCGAAGTACCGTCCACATGTTGACGGGTTGATGGTTGAACGTCGACAGGGACGTCCCTCGATCCCTTCCGTGGCCCCGAATCCGGCGGAGGCTCTCGGCACCCCCGGTCCATGACGACCGGCGACCCGTGATCGGCCGGGCACGCAGTCGCATTGATGAAGGCTCAACCGTCGGTCCTCTCTCTTCGGAGGTGTCCTATGAGCAGGACCCGACCCATCAACTGCATCATCCCCCCGTACATTCTCAACAAGCTCCTGGACAGCAAGGACAGGGAGGTACGCCAAGCCGCCTTGGACACCTTGCTGCTCAGTGCCCGCCTGCACGGTGAGCGAACGGTGCGGGCGTCCTTCGCGGGCGCGGCGGCCCCCGCCAACGGCCGGCGCACCATCTTCGACTGCGCGCAGGAGGAAATCCTCGACAACGCCTCCCTGGCCAGGACGGAAGACGGCCCGGAGTCCGCGGACCCGGCTGTCAACCAGGCTTTCGACGCACTCGGGTTGACACGCGATTTCTACAAGGAAGTGTTCCACCGCGATTCGATCGACGACGGGGGCATGCGCCTGGACGGCTACGTCCACTTCGGTTTCCAGTTCAACAACGCGTTCTGGGACGGCCATCAGATGGTATTCGGCGACGGGGACGGCAGGGAGYTCGGCAACCTCACCGGATCCTTCACGGTGGCCGCCCACGAATGGACGCACGGGGTCACCGATCGCACCGCGAGATTGGAATACCACAATCAGTCCGGAGCCCTGAACGAGTCGATATCGGATGTCTTCGGGTCACTGGCCAGCCAGTGGTCGCTGAAGCAGACGGCCGACGAGGCGGACTGGCTGATCGGGGCCGAAGTCTGGACCCCGGGAATCGCCGGCGACGCCCTGCGGTCGATGAAGGACCCGGGGCACGCGTACGACAATCCCCAGTTCGGGAAGGACCCCCAACCCGACCGCATGAGCAAGTTCGTCCACCTGCCCGACACCAGGAACGGCGACAACGGCGGGGTGCACTTCAACTCCGGCATCCCGAACAAGGCGTTCTTCCTGACGGCCGTGCGCATCGGCGGATTCGCCTGGCAGTCCGCCGGAACCATCTGGTACGAGTCGCTCAAGGCGTCCAGCGCCAAGGACCAGTTCGAGGACTTCGCGACCACCACCTTCCAGAAGGCCGGAGAACTGTTCGGCGCCGGCAGCCCCGAGCAGTCGGCGGTGCTCTCTGCATGGCAGGAAGTGGAAGTCCAGATCAGGGGCGTCCCGACCGGAGTGGCCCGGGTGCGCAGCTTCGCGGTCAGCGGCTACGGCCACTCGAACGGCAACGGACACGGCGGAGCGGGCCGGGACGGCGGCCTGGCATCCCTCAACCGGCAGATCGGGGCACTGACCGACAAGGTCACGGGGCTGGCGAAAGAGGTAAACGCGATGAAGAGCACCAGGTGAAGGTGTCCCTGGAGACATACGGCGGGCTGGCGGCGGTGACCAACCTCCGCCGCCCGCCCCTGGTACTGGACACGGTCGCCCTGCCCGAGGACGCCGCGGCCGAGCTGGCCCGGCTGGTGGCGGCGGCCATCTCGACGCCCCCGGAGGAACCTGACGGCCGCGCCCGGGACGCGATGAGCTACACGATCACGGTGGAGGAGGGCGACCGCGCGACCACCCTCGAACAGTCGGACGGCGCCATGACCCCCGCGTTCGCGGCCCTGCTCACCCGGCTCAGGAAACACTTCGCACAGCAGTGACCCGCGACCACCCGTGGCCGCCCCCCGGGCGGGGCTCCCCGCCCGGGGGGCGATCTTGTCGGGGGGAGCACACAATGAGCGCTGAGGATCCTCCTCGTGTCGATGGCGGGACGCGTGCTTCCGCGGTCGGGAGGTCAGGGGCCATGGAAGCGGTGCAGCGGCCATGATGGTCGAAGAACGGGCTCCCCGAGCCGGCGCGTGCCGTCCCGCCGAGGACCGGAGCCGTCTTTCCGGGCCGGTGGAGAGCGCCGGCCCCGGGGGCCCGCCGGGTCGTCCCCGGCCCGGCCCGCCGGACGAACCGATGGCCGTACGGAACCTGGCGGCACGCTTGAAGGCCTCGTACCCGACGGTGGACGCGGTCACCGTCGAGGCGGCGGTCAGGGCCGCGTACGACTCGTTCCACCGGGCCAGGGTCCGGGCCTACATCCCGATCCTGGTCGAACGCCGGTCCCGGAGGGCACTCGACGCCGCGCGCCGCGCCGCCCCCGACGGGCCCGCAGACGGCGGCGGGGCGATCGGCCCAGGACCAGCGAAGGGGTGGTAGCCGATGGCTGACGACAGAGCCGAACGCATCGCCGGTTTCATCGCGCCCCTGAGGGTGAAACCGGGATCGAAGGTACGTCTGGACCGGGACTTCGATCCCCGGTACAAGGCCGGTCTGAAGAAGCAGGAGGGGATCGAACTGCTGCGGACCGGCGTGTCGCTGCTGGCCGAGTACCAGGAGCGGCTGGCCGCCCAGGACACGTTCGGCGTACTGCTCTGCCTCCAGGCGCTGGACGCCGGCGGCAAGGACGGAACGATCCGCCACGTGATGAGCGGCGTCAACCCCCAGGGCGTGAGCGTCAGCAGCTTCAAGGTGCCCTCCAGCGAGGAACTCGACCACGACTACCTGTGGCGCTACGCCCGGCGGCTGCCCGGTCGCGGCGAGATCGGCATCTTCAACCGTTCCCACTACGAGGAGGTCCTCGTGGTCCGGGTCCACCCCGAGGTCCTCGCCCGGCAGAAACTGCCGGGCGAACAGTGCGGGCCGGACCTGTGGGAGCGGCGCTACCGGGAGATCAACCGGTGGGAGCGCTACCTCACCGACAACGGGTTCAAAGTGGTGAAGATCTTCCTGAACCTGTCCAAGGAGGAGCAGCGCACCCGCTTCCTGAAGCGGATCGACCTGCCGGAGAAGAACTGGAAGTTCTCCGCGGCGGATGTGCGGGAGCGCCGTCACTGGGACGAGTACCAGGAGGCGTTCTCCGAGATGCTGTCGGCCACGAGTACGAAGTGGGCGCCCTGGTACGTCGTACCGGCGGACCGGAAGTGGTTCGCGCGGATCTGCGCGGCGGCGGTCCTCGCCCACACTCTGATGGACATCGCCCCCCGGTTCCCCGATGTGGGGGAGGAGGCGCGCAAGGAGCTGCTCGTCACCAGACGGGAGCTGGCGCAGGAGGCCCCGGCCGGTGTTCCGGCCGATCCGTACACCGCCGGCCACCCGCCGGCCGGCCGGAGCGGCGGGCGGAGCGGCGGGCGGCGGAAGAAGGAGAGGAAGGGGAGGAAGGGGAGGAAGGGAAAGAAGGGGAAACGCGGCTAGGACCCGTCGGACCGGCACGCGACGTGCCAGGACGCGACGCATCCCCGGCCACTAATCGGAGGCGACGATGACAGTGCGGTCGGATCCCGTGGGACGAGAGCCCAGCGCTCCGCGGGATCTCTGGTACACGCGGGCCCCCGAGGAGGTCGCGGCGGCGTTCGACGTCGACCCCGCGGTCGGTCTCTCCAGCGCACGGGCGGCGGACCTGCTGGCCGCCCACGGCCCGAACGCGCTGCCCGAGGAGAAGCGCACCCCGGCCTGGCTCCGGTTCCTGCGGCAGTACCGCAGTTACATGCAGATCGTCCTCGTGGCCGCCGCGGTCGTCTCGCTCCTCATCCAGGAGTGGACCACCGCCGCCCTGCTGATCTTCCTGACCCTGCTGAACGCGGTCATCGGCCTGCGCCAGGAGGGCAAGGCCGAGAGCGCGATGAACGCGCTGCAGTCGATGATGAAGGCGACGGCGAGGGTGCGCAGGGACGGCACGGAGGCCGAGATCCCCGCCGAGCAGCTCGTCGTCGGGGACGTCGTGCTCATCGCCGCGGGAGACCAGGTGGCGGCGGACGGACGCATCATCAGGGCCAGCGCCCTGCAGATCGACGAGTCGGCGCTGACCGGCGAGAGCGTTCCCGCCGCGAAGGACGTCGGTCCGCTGGCGGGCCCCCTTCCGGCGCCCGGCGACCAGACCAACATGGCCTTCATGAACACCCCGGTCACCCACGGCAGCGGCGTGGTCGTGGTCACGGCGACCGGTGCCGGTACCGAGCTCGGCAAGATCTCCGGGATGCTGTCCACCACCGAGAAGGAGGTGCCGCCGCTCACCAGGGAGCTCGACACCCTGACCCTGTGGATCACGGCGGCCGCGGGCCTCACCATGATCGTGATGTTCGCCCTGGGACGGCAGCGGGACCAGGCCTGGGACGCCCTGTTCGTCAGCGCGGTCTCGCTGGCCATCGCCGCCATCCCCGAGGCCCTGCCCACCGTGACCCAGGCCATCCTGTCGGTCGGCAGCCTCAACCTGGCGGAGCGGAACGCCATCGTCAGGGAACTGCCGTCGGTCGAGACGCTGGCGTTCACGTCGGCGATCAACTCGGACAAGACCGGCACTCTGACGATGAACCAGATGACCGCCGTGGAGGTGGTGACCCCCACCGACCGGTACACGGTCTCGGGCACGGGCTACGAACTCGCCGGGAAGATCCACCACGCCGCGGGCTCCGCCCCGGACATCGAGGACGCGATCCTGCCCTACCTGGTGGCCAGCGACGCGAAACTGGTGGATGGCCGGGTGGTGGGCGACCCCACCGAGGGCGCGCTGCTGGTGCTCGCGCACAAGGCCGGGCTGGACATCGAGGGCACCAGGGAGCGGCTCCCCCGGCTGGCCACGCTGCCGTTCGACCCCGGCTACAAACTGATGGCCACCTTCAACGCGGCGGTCGACGCCTCCGGGCGGGGGGTCGTCCGGTGCTTCGTCAAGGGTGCCGTCCCCGCGATGGTGGCACGGGCCGCCACCGCGCTCGCGGCGGACGGGTCCAGGCCGTGGGACGCCGAACTGGCGGCGCGCGCCGAGGCGCAGACCGGGCGGATGGGCGCCGAGGGGTACCGGGTGATGGCCGGGGCCACCCGTGATCTGGACCCGGCCGGCTTCGACCCGGAGGGCGACCTGCTCGCGTACGTCACCGAGCTGCGGATGACCAGCCTCGTCGCCATGGTCGACCCGCCCCGTGAGGAGGCCAGGGCGGCCGTGGCCGGCGCCCAGGCCGGGCACATCCGGGTCCGCATGGTGACCGGTGACGACGTCACCACCGGCGCGGCGATCGCCCGGCAGCTCGGCATCCCCGGCGAGGCGGTCCTCGGCGCCGACTTCGCGGCCATGAGCGAGGAGGAGCAGCTCGCCCGGATCGACGGCATCGGTGTGGTGGGGCGCGTGGCCCCGGAGCACAAGGTGCTGCTCGCCGCCACGCTCAAGAAGAAGGGCGAGGTCGTGGCGATGACCGGGGACGGGGTCAACGACGCCCCGGCCATCAAGGCCGCCGACATCGGCATCGCCATGGGCAGCGGCACGGACGTGGCGAAGAACGCCGGACGCATGATCCTCTCCGACGACAACTTCGCCACGATCGTCTACGCCGTGGAGCAGGGCCGCAGGATCTACGACAACCTCACGAAGTACATCCGGTTCGTGCTGCTCCTGCTGGTCACGTTCGTGCTGACCTTCCTCGGGGCCACCGTCTTCAACATCGCCGCCGGTGAGCCCTTCACTCCCCCGCAGGTGCTGTGGATCCACTTCGTGGTCAACGCCTCCTTCGGCTTCGCGCTGGGCTTCGACCGGGAGAGCCCCGGGCTGATGCTCCGCAGGCCGCGTCCGCGCGGGGAGTCGGTGCTGACCCGGCCCGTACTGGTGACGGTGGGACTGGGCGGTCTGGCGCTCACCATCGTCCTGCTCGGGCTCATCCAGCTCGGCCGGAGCGCCTCCGACGGTGCCGGGACCGGCCAGTCCGTCGCGTTCACCGCCTTCGCCCTGTGTCTGATCGTGGCGGCGTTCGAGTGCCGCAGCGAGACGGAATCGGTGCTGACCCCGTCCACCTTCGACAGCAAGCAGATGAACTGGGTGGCACTGGCCCAGTTCGTGCTCGCGGTGCTGGTGACGCAGATGGACGGCTTCCGCCGCCTCCTCGGCACGACCGAGATCGACGCACGGCAGTTCGGCAGTGCGCTGCTGGCCGCCCTCGCGCTCCTGCTCCTGTGGGAGCTGGGCAAGCTCCTGGCCCGCCGGACGACCCGGGGGACCTGATGCGCGGATGGCCCGCCGGTCGGCTGCGGGCCGTTCCCGGGGTGCGCGCGGCGGCGTCCTACCGAAGGGAGTGGCTGGTCAAGGACCTGGTGGCCGGGGTCGTCCTGACCACGCTGCTGGTGCCGCAGGGCATGGCGTACGCGGAGCTGGCGGGCCTGCCGCCGATCACCGGCCTCTACACGACGGTCCTGTGCCTGCTCGGGTACGCGGTGTGCGGGCCGTCCCGGATCCTGGTGCTGGGCCCGGACTCCTCGCTGGGGCCGATGATCGCGGCGACCGTGCTGCCCCTGGTGGCGGCGGACGGGGATCCCGCGCGGGCCGTCGCCCTGGCGTCGGTGCTCGCGCTCATGGTGGCGGCCATCATGATCCTGGCCTCGGTGGCGAAGCTCGGCTTCATCGCCGACCTGATCTCCAAGCCGACGATGATCGGCTACATGAACGGACTGGCGCTGACCATTCTGATCGGTCAACTGCCCAAGCTGCTCGGCTTCAAGGTCGAGGCGGACGACCTGCTCGGCGAGTTCGCCGGCTTCGTGCAGGGAGTCGTCGGCGGGGACGTGGTGCCGGCCGCCGCGGCGGTCGGCTGCGGCGGGATCGTCGTGATCCTGGTCCTGCAGCGTCTGCTGCCGAAGGTCCCCGCGGTGCTCGTGATGGTGGTCCTGGCGATCGTCGCCGCCACCGCCCTCGACCTGGGCGGGCGCGGCGTCGGTCTGGTCGGGGTACTGCCCGAGGGCTTCCCCCCGTTCACGATCCCGGACGTGCGGCTCACCGACCTGACGCTGCTGCTCGGCGGTGCGCTGGGCATCGCCCTGGTGTCGCTGGCCGACACGATCTCCAACGCGTCGGCGTTCGCGGCCCGCTCGGGCGAGGAGGTCCGCGGCAACCAGGAGATGGTGGGGATCGGTGTCGCCAACCTCGCGGCCGGTCTCTTCCAGGGCTTCCCCGTCAGCACGAGCGGCTCCCGTACGGCGGTGGCGGAGCGCGCGGGGGCCAGGAGCCAGCTCACCGGGGTCGTCGGGGCGGTGCTCATCGTCCTCATGCTGGTGCTGGCCCCGGGCCTGTTCCGCAACCTCCCCCAGCCGGCCCTGGCCGCCGTGGTCATCACCGCGTCGCTGTCCCTGGCCGACGTCCCCGGGGCCGTGAGGCTGTGGCGGCAGCGCCGGACGGACTTCATGCTGTGCTGCGCGGCGTTCGTCGGCGTGGCCCTGCTCGGTGTGCTGCCCGGCATCGCGATCGCCGTGGCCCTGTCCGTCCTGAACGTCTTCCGGCAGACGTGGTGGCCGTACCACACCGTGCTGGGCCGGGTGCCGGATCTGGAGGGGTTCCACGACATCCGCTCCTACCCCGAGGCCCGGCGGCTGCCGGGCCTGGTGATCTACCGCTTCGACGCGCCGCTCCTCTTCGCCAACGCCAAGGCCTTCCGCGACGAGATCAGGCGGCTGGCCGAGACCGATCCGCGGCCGAGCTGGATCGTGGTCGCGGCGGAGCCCATGACCGATGTGGACACCACCGCGGCCGACGTCCTGGAGGAGCTCGACGAGACGCTCAACGCGAACCGCGTGCACCTCGTCTTCGCCGAGCTCAAGGACCCCGTACGGCGCAAGATCGAACGGTACGAGCTCACCCGCACCATCGATCCCCGGCACTTCTTCCCCACCGTGGAGGCCGCCGTCGAGGCCTTCCGTCGGGAGACCGGAGCCGAGTGGGAACCCCCCGCCGACGGGCGGTGACCGCTCCCCGGGTGGATCAGGCGCCGTCCCGTCCCACCGCGGCGCGCCCCATCGTCAGGGCCAGCCGCCGCACCCGCCGCCAGTCCATCGGCGGTGCGGCGCGCGGCACGCCGGGCCGGTTGCGGGGCACCCGCACGCGCAGGGCGCCGGGTTCGATGCGACAGCGCACGGGGGTGGGCAGCGAGAGGGCCTCGCCGTCGACGCCGACCGCGACGACGGGAGCGTCGGCGTCCACGACCACCTCGCGGGCGGTGGCCTCGGTCAGCCCGCGGCTCTGGCCGCCGCGCAGCAGGAGTTCCGTGGCCTCGGCGGTGTTGTCGACGCCCACGCACAACACGCCGAGCTCGCCGGAGTCCAGCCGCTCCCGACGTCCCAGACCCGCCGGGTCGCCCCTCTCGTAGGGGTTGTTGCTCACCAGTACGGCCTGGGGTGCCTGCGTGGTCAGCGGACCGGCACGGACGCTCAGCCGGGCACCGCTCTGGTGGGTCAGCAGGTCGGGCAGCATCTCCAGGATGGTGCGGGCCTTGTCGTCGCGGTAGGCGGGACTCTGGACGACTTCCGCGTACACGCCGAACGAGGCGTTGTTGATGAAGACGCGCCCCGGACTCCCGTCCACGGGCTCTCCGGCGTGGAGGCGTCCGAGGTCGATGCGCAGTTCCACTGCGTCGGTCAGGGCCTCCAGGCAGGTGGACGGGTCCTGCCGGTCCAGGCCCAGGTCCATCGCGAAGTGGTTGCGGGTGCCGGCGCTGATCACCACGAAGGGGAGGTCGTGCTCCGCGGCCACGGCGGCGACCAGGGCCTGCGTACCGTCGCCGCCCGCGACGCCGAGGAGGTCGGCCCCGCCCGCGACGGCCCGCCGGGCGAGCTCGGCCACGTCCTCGTACCGGTCCGGATCCAGGACGACGACCTCGGCGCCCAGGGCCCTGGCCCGCTCCGCGAGGCGGAACTTCTCGACCTTCCCGCCGCCCGAGCGCGGATTCATGATGAGGAACGGGCGCCCGGCCGGGCCGACGGACCGCTCCGGCATGCCCGGCGGGGAGTCCTCGGTGAGCGCGGTCCGGCCGGCGAGGAGGGCCAGCGCCCACAGGCCGAGCGAGACCGGCACGACCCACAGCAGTCCGGCGGAGGCGTACAGGACCAGGACGGTGAGCGGCGCGGCGACCATGAGCACCAAGGCCAGTGCCCTGATCCAGCCGGTGTGGGTGAGCATCCACCAGGCTCCGGCGGCGGTCAGCACCAGACCCGCCCACGCGGCCCCCATGAGCAGGAGGCTCGCGAACCCGGCGAAGACGACCAGCACCGCGACGGCGGCCACGCCCGCCGCCAGGGCCAGACGGGCCGCCCAGCGCCTGTTCATGGGGCTACCTCCCACCGCTCCGCCGCGCACCGCCCGGATACCCGGCCGGTGCGACCCGGGCGGGCCGGTATCCCGCGGACGCGGACGTCAGCGGGATCCACTTCAGCGTACGGGCGGCCACCGTGCGCGGCACGTCCGTGGCGGGGCGGCGGGCGGTCGCGCCGGGCCCCGACGAGGTCGGCCGGCCCCTACTGCCAGTCCTCGTCCCAGGGCGGGTCCATCTCGTCCAGGTCGAAGGGCGGCTCGTCGGCCTCGGGTGCCGACGACCGCGGCGCCGGTGCGGGCGCGGGTGCCGGGTCGGCCGGGGCCGCGGCGGGGGCTGTGGTTGTGGCTGTGCCAGCGCCGGCGCATTCCGCGAGGGTGGCGAGGACCCCCTCCGCGTACTTGGTGAGCTTGGCCTCGCCGACTCCGCCGACGGTGCCCAGTTCCTCCAGGGTGGTGGGCAGCCGCGTCGCGATCTCGCGCAGGGTCGCGTCGTGGAAGACCACGTACGCCGGTACGCCCTGCTCGCGCGCCGTCGCGGCCCGCCAGGTCCGCAGGGCCAGGAACACCGGTTCGGCCTCGGCGGGCAGGTCGACCGGTACGCGGGCGCCCTTCCCGGAGCGCGCGCCGGACTCCTTGCGGGAAGGGGCTGCGGCCGCCTTCTCCTTCCGCAGCGGGACGCTGCGTCGGCCGCCCAGGACCTCCCCGCTCTCGTCCGTGAGGACCAGCGTGCCGTAGTCGCCCTCGACGGCCAGCAGGCGCTGCGCCAGGAGCTGGCGGACCACGCCGCGCCACTCGGCGGTGCTCAGGTCGGCCCCGATGCCGAACACCGACAGCCCGTCGTGGTCGAACTGGATGACCTTGGCCGTCTTCTTGCCCTGGAGGATGTCGATGATCTGCCCGGCGCCGAACTTCTGGCGCCGTTCCTTCGCCAGCCGCCACACCGTGGACAGCAGTTTCTGCGCCGCGACCGTCCCGTCCCAGGACTCTGCGGGCGTCAGGCAGGTGTCGCAGTTGCCGCAGGGCTCGCCCGGCTGCCCGAAGTACTCCAGCAGCCGCACGCGCCGGCAGTCGGCCGTCTCGCACAGGGCGAGCATGGCGTCCAGGTGCATGCCGAGCGAACGGCGGTGCGCCTCGTCGCCCTCGGAGCCCTCGATCAGCTTGCGCTGCTGGACCACGTCCTGGAGGCCGTACGCCAGCCACGCCGTGGCCGGTTCCCCGTCACGGCCGGCGCGGCCGGTCTCCTGGTAGTAGCCCTCGACGGACTTCGGCAGGTCGAGGTGGGCCACGAAGCGCACGTCGGGCTTGTCGATGCCCATGCCGAAGGCGATCGTCGCCACGACCACGATCCCGTCCTCCCGCAGGAAGCGCGCCTGGTTCGCGGCGCGCGCCCGGGAGTCCATGCCCGCGTGGTAGGCGACGGCCTCGACGCCCTGCTCCACCAGGAAGGCCGCCGTCTTCTCCACCGACGCCCGGGAGAGGCAGTAGACGACTCCCGCGTCCCCCTCGTGCTCCGTCCTGATCAGGTCCAGCAGCTGCTTGAGCGGGTTGTTCTTCGGGGCGATGCGGTACTGGATGTTCGGCCGGTCGAAGCTGGCGACGAAGTGCCGGGCCTCGTCCAGGCCGAGGCGGGCCACGATCTCGGCGTGGGTGGCCCGGGTGGCCGTCGCGGTGAGCGCGATCCGGGGCACCTTCGGCCACCGCTCGTGCAGCATCGACAGCGCAAGGTAGTCGGGCCGGAAGTCGTGCCCCCACTGGGCGACGCAGTGGGCCTCGTCGATCGCGAAGAGGGAGACCCTGCCCCGGTCCAGGAGCCGCTGGGTGCCCTCGGTGCGCAGCCGCTCGGGAGCCAGGTACAGCAGGTCCAGCTCGTCGGCGAGGAAGGCCTGCTCGACGGCCTGCCGCTCGTAGGGGTCCTGCGTCGAGTTGAGGAATCCGGCCCGTACCCCGAGTGCGGTGAGCGCGTTCACCTGGTCCTGCATCAGGGCGATGAGCGGCGAGATCACGACGCCCGTGCCTTCTCTGACGAGCGCCGGGATCTGGTAGCAGAGCGACTTGCCGCCGCCRGTCGGCATCAGCACGAGTGCGTCACCGCCGCCGACGACCTGCTCGATGATCTCCTGCTGCTCACCGCGGAAGGAGCCGTATCCGAAGACGCGGTGCAGCACCTCCAGTGCAGGGGAGGTCTCGGGGGAAGCGTCCGTAAGGGCCATCCACGAAGCCTATCGGCAGCCGCCGACACCCCGGCCCCACCGGCGGGA
This sequence comes from Streptomyces sp. M-16, assembly GCF_052114405.1. Classification (NCBI taxonomy): domain Bacteria; kingdom Bacillati; phylum Actinomycetota; class Actinomycetes; order Kitasatosporales; family Streptomycetaceae; genus Streptomyces; species Streptomyces sp. M-16. Next base: position 161,819 of record NZ_JBFRER010000002.1, read on the forward strand.
GCCTGTGGACAACCGGGGGCCGGGGCTCTTGGCGCGTTCCTTACGGCCGCGCCGCCCGTCTTCACGCGCCCTTGACGGCGGTGCGGGTGGCCCGCCGCGCCGCGGAGGGCAGGATGGAAGGGGGGACGGGGAGGGCGGGCGAACAGGAGGCACGACATGTCCCGGTACCGACTCCGCGACCCCGCCGCCCTGCTCGCGGCGCTCGTGGTCCCCTTCCTCGCCGCGCTGGCGCTCACGCCGTTCCGCAGCGACCTGTCGGCGACGAACGCGGCTCTGGTGCTCGTCGTCGCGGTGGTCGCGGTCGCCGCCGCCGGGACGCGGGCGGCGGGGGCGGTGGCCGCCCTCTCGGCGGCCGCCTGGTTCGACTTCTTCCTCACCGCGCCCTACGGGCGGTTCGTCATCACGGGCCACGGCGACGTCGTGACGGCGGCGCTGCTGCTGGCCGTCGGCCTGATCGTCTCGCAGCTTGCGGTGCGCGGGCGCCGGCTGCGCTCGGCCGTGGCGACGGACGCCGCACAGCTGTCCAGCCTGCGGAGGTCCGCCCGCCTGGCCGAGTTCGGTGGTTTCCCGGACACGGCGGTCGAGTACGTGGGCCGGGAGCTGACCGGCCTGCTGGGGCTGCGCGGCTGCCGCTTCGAGTACGGGACCCTGATGGGGCACCTGCCGCGGCTGGAACACGACGGCGGCGTCTGGTGGCGCCGCGGGAACCGGGTGACGGAGTACGCGCAGTGGCCGGACGGCGAGACCGAGCTGCGGGTGGTCGGCGGCGGCCACTACTACGGGCGCTTCCTCCTCGACCCGCCGCCGGGCCGCCGGCTGCCTGCGGAACAGGACCGCCTGGTGGCGGTCGCGCTGGCCGCGCAGGCCGGGGCGGCCCTGGACACGGCGGGTCTCTCGGCAGGTCACCAGTAGTGGCGCCGACCGCCGACGGCGTGTCCGACCGAACCCAGGATCCACAGCACCGCACCCACCACGAGCAGGATGATCCCCAGGGTCCACAGGATGGAGATGCCGGTCAGGAAGCCGATGATCAGGAGAATCAATCCGATGACGATCATGGTGTCCCTCGTCTTCCGGTAGGGAGGCGGCGCACTGCGCGATCCGCCGGGGTGTGACTCCCGGCGTCTACCCATCGATTGCGATCCCACCGGTTTCGGACCCGTCCGGTTTCAGAGCGGTTCGACGTCCAGGAAGGCGGCGAGCGCGGATTCCGCGGTGTCGGGCGGGTTTGCAGGGGCGCCGGGGAGGGACTGTTCCGCCCAGATGACCTTGCCCTCCGGGGTGTAGCGGGTCCCCCAGTGCTCGCTGAGCTGGGCCACGAGGAAGAGTCCTCGTCCGCCCTCGTCGGTGGTGGCGGCGTAGCGCAGGTGCGGGGCGGTGCTGCTGCCGTCCCACACCTCGCAGGTCAGGGCGTGGTCGTACAGGAGCCGGACGCGCACCGGCCCGGAGCCGTGCCGCAGGGCGTTGGTGATCAGCTCGCTGAGGATCAGTTCCGTGGCGAAGCCCAGCTCGGACAGGCCCCACGCGTCGAGCTGGCGGGCGGCGGCGTTGCGTACGGTGCCGACCTCGCTCGGTTCCAGCGGCACCTCCCACTGGGCGACGCGGTCGGCTCCGAGGGTGCGCGTGCGCGCGATGAGCAGGGCCACGTCGTCGGTCGGGCGGGCCGGCAGCAGCCGGTCGAGGACGGCCCGGCAGCTCTCCTGCGGGTCCCGGTCCGGATGGCTGAGGGCGGCGCGCAGCAGCTCCAGCCCCTCGCCGATGTCCCTGGTCCGCTCCTCGACGAGCCCGTCGGTGTACAGGACCAGCTGGCTGCCCTCCGCGAGGTGCAGCTCGGCGGTCTCGAAGGGCATCCCGCCCAGGCCGAGCGGGGGCCCGGCCGGCAGCTCCACGAACTCGGTCCGGCCGTCGGGGGCGACCAGGAGGGGCGGCAGGTGCCCGGCCCGCGCCACCGTGCACAGCCGGGAGACCGGGTCGTAGACGGCGTACAGGCAGGTCGCGCCGAGTACGCCGCCGCCCGGGTCGGCGGCGTCGTCCGCGTCGTGGTCGATGCGCTGCACGAGGTCGTCCAGGCGGGCGAGGATCTCCTCGGGCGGCAGGTCGAGGGAGGAGAAGTTGTGGACCGCCGTGCGCAGGCGGCCCATGGTGGCCGCGGCGTGCAGGCCGTGGCCGACGACGTCCCCGACGACGAGGGCGACCCGGCTGCCGGACAGCGGGATCACGTCGAACCAGTCCCCGCCCACCCCCGACTGCGCCGGCAGGTAGAAGTGCGCCACGTCGACGGCGCTCTGCTCGGGCAGGGCGCGGGGCAGCAGGCTGGTCTGGAGGGTCACGGCGAGGGCGTGTTCGCGGGTGTAGCGGCGGGCGTTGTCCATGCTGACGGCCGCGCGGGCGACGAGTTCCTCGGCCAGGGACAGCTCGTCCTCGTCGAAGGGCTCGGGCTTCTGGGAGCGCCAGAAGTTGACCACTCCCAGGACGACGCCCCGGGCGGTGAGGGGGGCCGCGATCAGCGAGTGGATCCCGAAGTCGACGATGGCCTGGGCGCGGGGCGGGTCCTGGGCGTGCCAGCCGGGCGCGTCGGAGAGGTCCGGCACGAGCTCCGCCTCGCCGGTGCCGTAGCCGCGCGCCTGGGGGGTGGAGGGCAGGAAGTCGATCAGCCGGCCGCAGGGGTAGAGGGGGTGGTCGGAGCGGATGCCGCTGACCGCCGTGCGCCGCATGTCGGCCCCCGGGCCGGGTTCCTCCCCGTCGAGCACGGAGTCGGCGAGGTCGACCGTGACGTAGTCCGCGAACCGGGGGACGGCGACGGCGGCGAGTTCCTCGGCCGTGCGGACCACGTCGAGGGTGGTGCCGATGTCGACGCCCGCGTCGTAGAGCAGCTTGAGGCGCCTGCGGGCGGTCTCGGCCCGGCTGGTGAGGATCCGCATCTCGGTGGAGTCGCGGATGGTGACCGCGCTGCCCTCGGCCCGGCCGCGGGTGTGGGTGGGGCGCTGGTTGACGACGAGCAGCCGGTCCCCCGCCTCCAGTACCTCGTCGGTGGCCACGCGGCCGGACAGCAGCAGGTCGGACATCCGGCGGTCCAGACCCGGGACGTCGCCGATGTAGCGTCCCTCGGCACCCTCGGGCAGCCCCAGGAGCCGTTTGGCCTCGTCGTTGGCCAACAGCAGCCGCCCGTCACCGTCGGTGATGACGACACCCTCGCGGACGGCGTGGAGCACCGCGTCGTGGTGTTCGTACATCCGGGTCATCTCGTGCGTGCCGAGGCCGTGGGTCTGGCGGCGCAGCCGTCTGCTGATCAGGGCCGTACCGCCGGTGGCCAGGGCCAGGCCGGTCGCGATGGCGAGGAGGATGACGGGGAGCTGGCGGTCGACGACCCCGCTCACGTTCTTGACGGTCAGGCCCGCCGACACCAGGCCCACGACCTTGCCGTCGGCGGCCTTGACCGGGACCACCGCCTGGATCTCCCGGCCGAGCGGGCCGTTGACGCTCTCGGTGTAGGTGTGCCCGGCGAGGGAGGGCGCGATGGTGCCGACGAAACGTTTGCCGATGCGGTCCGGCTTGGGGTGGGAGTAGCGGATGCCGTTGGTGTCCATCACCACGATGAAGTCGACGCCGGCGTCCTTGCGCGTCGACTCCGCGAGGGGCTGCAGGATCGTGGCCGGGTGGGGGGTCTTCAGGGCCCCCTGGAGCCCGAGGGAGTGGGCAAAGGTTTCCGCGACGGCCACCGAGCGGTTGCGCGCTTCCCGGTCGACGTCGTGGCGCGACTGCAGCAGCAGGGCGATGAGCGCTCCGGTCGCGAGCAACACCACGATCGCCACCTGAAGGACGAATACCTGTCCGGCGACGCTCCGGAAGCGCTTGCCTACGGGTGACCGCACCGACGTGCCCGGCGCGGGTGGCGGCGAGGAAGGGTCACGAACCCAGTTGTAGCACTTCCGGATGGCCACGGCCCCCGACGGACGCGAAATGCGTCCCGCCGGTCACGCGCCGTGTCGCGGCGCGTGCGGGCGGGCAGGGCCGCTACCGCCGGGCGGAGGCGGCGTCGAGGGCCGGGGCGGTCGGCGCCTGCGAGGTCTGCGGGGCCGGGGTGGCCGGGGTGGTCTGCGGGTCGCAGGTGACCTCGTCGCGCGGGGTGTAGTGGGTCGTGAAGTCCTCGTGCCGGACCGTGCGGCCGCCCTGGACGAAGTCGCGTCCGACCTGGACGTCGAAGCCCTCCAGGGGGGTCTGGACCTCGCAGGCCGGCCCGCTGCCCGTGATCTTGGTGGGCGGGGTGACCTGGGTGCGCGGCCCCTTGGTCGCCTTGATCTCGTCGTACTTCTTCGTGCCGAGCAGGGTGATGGTCAGCGAGGTGTCGGTGGAGTGGGCCTGCACGTAGAGGGCGTGCCCGGTGTCGTTGACCCAGCGCAGGTCGAGGGTGCCCCAGGCGACGGTGGCCTCGCGGCCCTCGGGGTAGCGCTCGATGTAGAACGAGTGCGCGCCGTGTTCGACGAGCTTGACGCCGCCGAAGAAGGCGGCGTTGTACATGGTGGTGGCGACGGCGGAGACCCCGCCGCCGGGCGATTTCACGAACCGGCCGTCGTTGATCATGATGCCGTCGACGAAGCCGTTCTCCTTCGTGCGCTCGCCGACGGTCCGGTTGAAGCTCCACTCCTCGCCCGGGAGGACGACGGAGCCGTTGATGAGCTCCACGGCGCGGCCGATGTTGGTGGTGCGGTAGGGGGCGGCGGGGAACTGGACGGTGAAGGAGGAGACCTTCTCCTTGATCCCGAGCCGCCGGGCCTCGGCGCTCGTGAGGTCGGGCTGGACCTCCTCGGTGGCGACCTCCCCGCTGCGGCCCGCGCCCTCGGCGGTCAGCAGGGGCAGTACGGCGCGTCCGAGGGCCGCCTGGGTGACCTGGTGGCCCGGGCGGCCGTCGGCGTCCACGGCCACGCGGCCGGCGGCGTCCAGGCCGAGCACGGCGTCGCGCGGGGCCTGTACGGCCCGCTCCACGGGCCGGGCCACGGCCGGGTCGGCGAGCAGGCCCTTGGAGTCGAGGGCCGGTACGAGGCGGCCCCGGGTGTCCGGGTTCATCGTGAGGTGCTCGCCGAGGACGGCGGGGGTGATGGGTATCCGCTTCCCGGCGACGGAGACCGTCACCGGCCCGGACATCGCGGGCCGCGCGAAGGCCTCCAGGGCCCGGTCCGTCTCCTCGGCCCCGACGTGCGGCTCGCGGCGCTCGACCGGCATCACGACGGGGTCGGTGGAGCCGGCGAGGTAGGCCGCGCGGAGGGTGTCGAGGGCCCGGTCCTCGATCAGGTCGATGCCCGGCCGCGCGGGGACGGCCTTGACCGCGCCCTTGTCGAAGGTGATCGACCCGTCGCGGACCTGCTGGCGGGTGCTCTCGTCCAGTCGTCCGAGGGCGGCCCGGGCGGTGGGCTCGTCGACCCGGATCACGGGCTCGATGTCGCGGTCGCCCGAGGTGAAGAGCCTGCCGATGACGGCGACCGGGTCGTGGCCGGTGCGGGCGGCGTGGTCGACGGTCGCCCCGGTGTTGAGGGAGAGGCCCAGCGCGGCCGGGTCGGCCTTCTCCACGCGGTCGCCGATCTTCATGGCCACGGGTGCCGCCGCGCCGGGTCCGAGCGCACGGTCGAGCGCCTGGCGGGCCTCGGCGCGGCTCATGCCGCCGATGTCCACGCCCCGCACCCGGGTCCCCTGGTCGATGTCGCCGCCGGTCACGAGTCCGGTGACGTAGAGGCCGCCCAATCCGAGTACGGCGGCTCCGCCCACCAGCGGCAGAGCGATCCGCCAGTTGCCCGTCCTGTTGCCCGCGCGTGCCATGTCACTCCCTGGGGCGCCGACCGGCAGGCGGTCGGCGCTGGGCCGCGGCAGCGGCCCGTAGATGACGATTCCGAACCCTCATGATTGACCGAAATGGGTGATTTCTGGACAACATGTAACGGTTCTCACGCATACGAAAGGGCGCCCGCCCGAGCGGGAAGCTCGGGCGGGCGCCTTTTTCGTGCGGGGCGGATCCGATCAGACGACCGGGACCGGGTAGGTCGGGTACTCGACGCCCGAGACGTGCTGGACGACCCGGATGACCTGGCAGGAGTAGCCGAACTCGTTGTCGTACCAGAGGTAGAGGATGGCGTTGTCGCCGTCGACCTTGGTGGCACCGGCGTCGACGATCGAGGAGTGGCGCGAGCCGACGAAGTCCATGGAGACGGCGTCGGGGGCCGTGGTGAAGTCGATCTGGCGCTTGAGCGGCGAGTGCAGCGAGACCTCGCGGAGGTAGTCGAGGACCTCCTCGCGGGTGGTCTCGCGGCCCAGGCGCAGGCTGAGGATGGCGATCGAGACGTCCGGGACGGGGACGCGGATCGAGCTGCCGGTGATCGGCGCCTTGAGGTCCGGCAGCGCCTTGGCGACGGCCGAGGCGGCACCGGTCTCGGTGATGACCATGTTCAGCGGCGCGGAGCGGCCACGGCGGTCGGCCTTGTGGTAGTTGTCCAGCAGGTTCTGGTCGTTGGTGAACGAGTGGACGGTCTCCACGTGGCCGCGCAGCACGCCGTACTCGTCGTCCATGGCCTTCAGCGGCGGAACGATCGCGTTGGTGGTGCAGGAGGCGCAGGACAGGATCTGCTCGTCCGGCTTGATGGTGTCGTGGTTGACGCCGTGGACGATGTTCGGGACGTCGCCCTTGCCCGGAGCGGTCAGGACGACCTTGTCGATACCGGGGCGCAGGTGCTTGGAGAGCCCCTCGCGGTCGCGCCACTTGCCGGTGTTGTCGATGAGGATGGCGTCCTTGATGCCGTACGCCGTGTAGTCGACCTCGGACGGGTCGTTGGCGTAGATCACCTTGATGGTGTTGCCGTTGGCGACGATCGTGCTCGTCGCCTCGTCCACGGTGATGGTGCCCTGGAACTGGCCGTGGATGGAGTCGCGGCGCAGCAGCGAGGCGCGCTTGACGAGGTCCGCCTCGCCACCGCCGCGCACGACGATGGCGCGCAGGCGCAGGCCGTTGCCGGAGCCGGCCTTCTCGATCAGCAGGCGGGCGACGAGGCGGCCGATGCGGCCGAAGCCGTAGAGGACGACGTCGCGGCCGGCGCCGCGCTCGATCTTGTTCTCACCGGTGGCACCGGCGACGGCCTCGGCGGTGAAGGCCTCGACCGACAGGCCGCGGTCGTCGGCCTTGTACTCCGAGGCGAGCATGCCGATGTCGATCTGGGAGGGGCCCAGGTCCAGCGTGGTGAGCGCCAGGAGGAACGGCAGCGTCTCGGTGACCGACAGCTCCCCACCGGCGATCTGCCGGGCGAAGCGGTGGGTCTTGAGGATGCTGACCACCGACTTGTTCACCAGGGAGCGGCTGTGCAGCAGGATCGTCACGTCCCGCTCGCGGTGCAGCTTCCCGATGATCGGGATCATCGACTCCGCGATCTCTTCGCGGTTCTTCCAGTTGGTGAACGAGTCCTCGTTGACAGTCACAGATCCATCTTTCGAGCTAGGCAGCGCTCATATGCTAACCCCTAGGAAATTTGATCATTTCTGCGGTCCCGTCCCTGCGCCTGTTGACCGGATCTGATCCGTTTTGGCCGAACGCCGTTCACCCGACGGTCCGCGGCGCCGGACGGCCCAGGGGCAGCAGGTACTGCAGGGGCTGGTCCAGGTCGTCCAGGCCGAGGAGTTCGTGGGCCAGGTCGTCGTGGAAACCGCCCAGCGTGGTGCCGCCCAGCCCCAGGGCCGAGGCCGTCAGGAGCAGGGTCTGGGCCAGATGGCCGGTCTCCAGCAGGGCCAGGCGCAGGGCGCGCAGCCCGTAGCGCCGCCGCAGCACGCCGAGGTCCGCGTAGAGGCCGAGGACCACGGGCACCTCGTCGACGCCGATCCAGTCCGGATCCGCCGCGGGGCGGGAGGTGTACGTCGACAGCGGCTTGAGCTCGTCCGCCGTCGGCGCGGGCCCGATCCGGCGCAGGGTCCGGCGTTCCGGCACGCACGCGTACGTGCCGGGTTCGACCCCCGCCACGTCCAGCACCAGCAGCCGCACCCCGGCCGTGTACAGGGCTCCCGCGCTCGGGTACGGCCGGTGGACGAAGGCGCGCTGCGTGCCGTCCGCGAGGGGCTGCACGCTGCGGCTGCTCTCGGCCAGGGCGTGCCAGAGCAGGGAGCCCAGGGTGGGGGCGTCCAGCGGCCCCGTGAGGCGCCCGCGCCGGGAGGCCCGGTCGGCCAGTACGGAACGCAGCGAGACCTCCGGCAGGGGGGCCGGGGGCAGGGCCGTCTCGTGCGGGGACACCGGCGGGGGCGCCGGGGCGGGGGCCTGCCGCAGCGCGGCGTCCTCGTTGCGGCCGATGTGGACCTTGCTGCGCTCCAGGTACTGCAGGTCGGCGGCGGTGTGGCCGGCCGGGAAGTAGTCGGGCTCCCCGTCCGTCTCCAGCAGGGTCCGCCCGGCCAGCCGGCACACGGCCCGCTCCTCGTCGGGGGTGACCCCGAGCCGGTTGAACAGCATGTGGAGCTGCGAGCCCCAGACCCAGGCCGCGGTCTCCTCGGAGAGGCCCGCCCCGGCCCCCCGCGCACCCTCGGCGGCGCGCAGCCGGGCGTCGGCCTCGCGGACCCGCTCCGTCCAGCGGGTGAGCCAGGGCGCGGCCGTACCGGCGCCGAGCCGCTCCCGCAGGACTTCGGCGCGCCGGGCCAGGCCGGTGCGCCGGGCGGCGTGCACGGCGTTGACCCGGGCGTGCACGGAGGCGCCGGGCAGCAGCGGCGTCTGCGTGACCCAGCGCCAGCCCGCGGCGTGCCGGCGCAGCCAGCGCGCCGCCGTGCGTCGGTCCATGCCGAGCGCGTACGCCGTCGCGTGCGCCAGGTCCGCCGCAACGGTCAGCCGGGCCGCGTCCGTGCCCTCGCCGGGGAGGTCCCGCAGGGCGTCCAGCACGGTCCGGGTGGAGTCCGCGAAGACCTCCTCGGCGACCGGCAGCGCGCGCGGCCCGCCGTAGCGGTCGGTCTCGGGCACGTACGGCACGGCACGGACCTCCCCGTGGCGGGACGGCCACGGGCCGGGCACCGCGGGCACCTCCCGGGCCGCGCCGGCCAGGTCCCGCGGGAGCGCCGCGGCGGCCCGCCCGCTCAGGCCGCGCACCCGGATCCGTACGTGGGGGCCGTCCTCCCCGTACCGGATGAAGAACCACCGGGCGGCCTCCCCCGAGGCGACGAGGCCGTCGAGGAGCGGGGCCGCGGACCGGACCAGGAAGGCATCGGTGTCGGACGTCCCGGAGTGCAGGAAGAGGTGGTGGCTGTGCCAGGTGTCGGTGGTGGTCACGGCGGTCCTCGGGTGTCAGGGGAAGGGGTGGGGATGGACCGCGAGGTCCTCGTGGCGCAGCGGGCGCGGGGTGCGGCCCAGCCGGTACGGCACCTCCAGCAGCCGGGGCAGGCCCCGGGTGCGGCGGTTGACGTGCCCGAAGGTCATCGGCAGCGAGCCGGGGACGACGACCTTCACGCAGTGCAGGCCCAGACCGGCGCGCAGGCCCGGCTCGCTCTGGTCGACCGCGATCACCTCCAGTCCGGCCCGCGCCAGCCGGTCCACGGTGGCGCCGAGCAGCGCGGAGAGGTCACCGACCGGCTCGGGCGCCCCCGGCCAGGCTTCCGCGACGGTCAGGCGGGGCGTGTCGGCGAAGAGGAACTCCAGGCGGGGGGCCGCCTCGGGGAGCGTGTTGAGACCGACGTGGTCGTCGAGGGTGACGACCAGTTCGGGCCGGTCCAGCATGGGCCGCAGCCGCTCCGGATCGCGCGGGCCGCCCGCGGCGGCGGCGCGCTGCGGCGCCTCCAGGACGTTGGTGACGACCTCGGCCACCGCCGACCGGATCGCCGCGCGGGGATCGTGGTGCGCGCCCGCCGCCAGGAACACGCGGGGAGCGTCCGGGTGGGAGCCGGTGTAGCGGCAGACGGCGACGACGGCGGGGATGCCGAAGTCGTTCGTGGCGTCGAGCAGGACGAGGCGGTAGCCGGCGACGGCCGCCCGGTCCGCGAGCAGGAGCGTGTCGAGGTCGTCGGGCGGCGGTTCGACGCGGCGCAGCGGGGTGGCCGCGTACCAGGCCATCAGGAACGCGTCGCGTTCGGCGACTTCGAACAGGCCGTAGAGGGCGGCTTCCTCGGGGCTGTTGCCCAGTCCGCAGCCGTTGGAGGACTCGTACACCACGCGCGGGCCGCGGTCGGCGCCGCCGGGGACGTCCCAGTACGCGACGTGTTCGGGCACGGCCGTGGTCCGCCGCCGGGTGAGCGACCAGCCGTGCACCCAGTCGAGGGCGAGGCCGGGCGTGTACGGGACCGTCGGCGAGGCCGGGTGCCCGTGGTGGGCGGCCTCGGGCAGGCCGAGCCGTCGCGGGTCCACGGCGCGGTCGGGGCCGAGGGCTGCGAAGGGGGCCCGCAGGGCGGTGCGTCGGCCGGTGGGGCGCATCCCCGCGTAGCGCTCGGCGCTCTCGAACAGCGCGATGCGTTCGCTGCCGGGGAAGTCCCGGGCCCTGCCGTAGCCGCCGTCCTCCACGGGCCGGCCGTCCGTCACGAAGGCGCCGGTGAGGGAGAAGGCGGAGTCCTCGGCGCGGAGCAGGCGGCGGACCGGGCCGAAGCGCTCGTCGTACAGGGCCGCCCGCAACCGGTCCGCCTCGGTACGGGGGTTGGGGGCGCGCAGGACGTACGGGTCCGGGAGCGGGCGGGGCGCCGCGGGCAGCGGGGCCGCCGCGGCCGGGGAGTCGGCGGGCAGCGGGTGGCAGACCGTACAGCCGCCCACCGGGCGGACGCGGTGGGTGGACCACGTTCCGCGGCCCTGGTGGAGGAGGTGCACGACGGCGCCGTCCTCCTCCGCTCCGTCCCGCGGGGCGTCCAGCAGCTCCCGCGCGAGGGCCACCGCCGCCTCGGCGAGGGCCGGTGACGGTACGCCGGCCAGCGCGAGTTCCCCGCTCCGCCAGGGGACCCGGCCCCCGGCGGTGGCCAGTCGCTGGTACTCGGCGCAGCACAGGCAGGCGGCCGCGCCGGGGCGCAGCACCGGGCCGACGACGGCGACCGCCCCGTCGAAGCGCACCGGCGCCAGGGCCACGGGGTGGCGCAGGGCGTGCCGGCTCAGTTCCTCGGCGAGGCCCAGGGTCCACCGGGTCAGCAGCACCACGGCCGCTCCGGCGGTGGCCGCGAGGGCGGAGCCGGCGTCGAGCGGCGGCGCGGCGGTCACGGTGCCTCCTCCGGGCGGTTCAGGACGGTGAATCCGAACGCCCGCAGCAGGGTGGCGAGTTCCCCGTCGGGGGCGGGCCGGGGCGGGCCCGTCAGTCGGCCCATGGCCTCCTGGAAGGCGCCCTCGCGCCCGGCCGTGTCGGCGAGCCACCGGCCGGTCCACCCCGGCTCCTCCCACCCGACCGCCGGGGCGCCCTCGACGGCCAGCCCGGCACCGGCCGCACCGGCCGCACCGGCCCCGCCGACCGGGGTTCGGCCCGCCGCCGGGTCGGTGACCGCGGCGGACGACACCGCGGCGGCCGAGACCGCGGCGACGGCGGACAGCGCGGCGCAGGCCGCCGCGTCGCCGGGGGTCGCCTCGACGGCGTCGCCGAGCGGGGTGGATCCGTGCGGGCCGGCCCGGCGGACGACGGCCCGGTACACCTCCTCGCCGGGAGCGATGCGGAACACGTGCAGGCGGGCGGGCACGGAGAGACGGGCCGTCAGGGTGGTCCACCAGTGGCGGGCCTGCGGATGTCCGGACCACTGCTCCGGCGCCACCGGCGTCCGACCCGCTCCCGTCCCGGCACGGCGGGTGACCTCCGCGCGCAGGGCCCGGCCGCGGGCGTGCCCGGGATTGGCACCCACGGTGGATCCCGGCCGGCCCAGGGCCAGTTCGGCCGCCCGGCAGAACACCTCCAGGCGGGCCAGGTCCAACCGCGGCGCGCCGCCGACAAGGGTCGCCCCGGGCGGGTGCTGGGCGGTGCCGGGCGCGGCGCAGGAGGCGAGGGGGACCGGCAGCTGCGGCAGGTCCGCCGGGCCGGGGTCGGGCAGCACCCCGCAGCGCTCGTCGCCGAGGGCCGCCACGCGGCGCAGGGCCTCGCGCAGGGTGGCGGCGGGTGCGAGGGCCGCGCCGGCGGGGCGGGGCCCGGCCCAGGTGCGGTACTCGGCGCGCGGAGGACGGGCGTCCACGAGGAGCACCGCGGGGAGCCCGGGCAGCAGCCGGTCGTCGTCCCCCTCGTCGGCCGGGTCGGGCAGGCCGGCCACCGCGCACAGCAGCCGGTGCGCGGCGGCGCCGCCGAGCAGGGCGGCCGTAGCCCCTCCCCCGCCGGAGGCGTCCCGGCCCGGATCCGTGCCCGCCGAACCCGCGCCGGGAGGGAAGGCGGTGCGCTCCCCGCCAGGAGTGCCCGGAGCCGGGCGGACTGCCAGGCGGGCCTCCAGGGCCGCCGCCATGACGGCCGTGGCGGAGGTGCTGTCCGGGGAGGTGACGTAGCCGGTCGGGGCGGGCAGGGCGGCCGCGAGGGCGTGGGTGACGCCGTCGGGGCCGTGGGCGCGGAGGTGGATCCGGGCCTCGGGCAGGCCGGCGTCGCGGGTGTAGGTGACGGGCAGTCCGCTCTGTTCGAGCGCCCGGCCCGCGGCCCTGGCCAGGGGGGCGTCGACGGCGGCGGCCACCACCTCGGCCCGTGTCACGGCGAGCGCGGCCGCCGCGTCGGCGGGCCGGTCGGCGCTCACGGCGAGCCACGGCCCGACCGGACCCGGATCGCGCGCGGGCGTTGGCGGCCCGGTGACGAGCAGGTCGTGCGCCTCCAGTTGGGCGACGACCGCGGCCACCGCCGTCCGCACCGGGGAGCCCGGCTCCAGGCCGTCGAGGAACGCGTCTAGTCCGCCCGTGCGCAGGGGCCGCTCCAGCGAGCGCCACAGCACGGGCAGCGCGGCGCTGCCCTCCAGGGTGACGCTCCCCCGCCGGCCCCGCAGGTGCAGTCCGTCGCGCAGCGGGGTCACGGCGGTGCCGGGCCGCAGCCGGCGTCCGGCGCCCGTCATGCCCCGCGCTCCACGGCCTCGACGGCCGCGCCGACCTCGGCGCGCCAGTCGCAGCCGGTCAGGGCGGGCACGGCGCGGACGACGAGGTGGGCCGCCAGGTACCGCTCCAGCGGGCGGACGTCGCAGAGGGCGAACAGCCGGTACAGGGCATTGGTGCAGGCCCGGTGTATGAGGTAGTCGGGGCGGTGCCACATCGTGCCCCGCGGGTCGGAGCGGCTCAGCAGTCGGTGGAACTCGCTGTACCGGGTGCGCACGTCGTGGTTCCAGCGCTCCTGCGCCGCCGTGTCGCCGGTGGCGGCGGCCCGGTCCCGGTAGGCGCGCGGGTCGCCGTGCAGGTCGGCGCCGGTGTCGTGGCGGCTCCGGGCCAGCCGCCAGGCTCCGGCCGAGAAGTCCGCCCACTCCCGTTCCCAGCCCTGCGCGCCGCCTTCGGCGAGCCTCCCGACGAGGGCGGTCACGGCCTCGCCGGCCCGCTCCGCGTGCTGCTCGAAGCGGGCCCGTACGCGGCCGTCCGGGTCGTCGTGGACGAAGAAGTCCTCCAGGTGGGAGACGTACGAGTAGTGGGCGCCGGCCAGGCCGCCGGGGTGGGCGGCGGCATGCGCGGCGAGGCCGGTCACCGCGAGCCGGAGCCGGGCACCGGAGCCGTCGCCACCTTCTCCGAGGAAGGCGGCGCCCGCCCGCAGCGCGCCGAGGCCGGCCCGCAGCAGGTCCTCGCGCAGGGCGGCGCCGTCGTCGCCGAGGAGGACGCGCATCGGGGTGCGGTCGACTGCCTCGACACGGACGGTGTTGTCGGGGGCGATGGGCCCGTAGGGCGGGGGGACGAGTTCGGCGCGTCCGGCCTCGGCCGCCAGGCGCAGCAGCTCGGACTCCGTCAGGTCCGTGTGCGAGGGGTGCGCGCGGAGCCAGGCGCGGACGCGCCGGGCGGCGGCCTCCGCGGCGGCCTCCACCCGGGCGGGCGGCCCCTGGATGCGCAGCCGCAGGTGGGGGCCGTGCAGCCAGTGCCGCTCGACGTGGGCCGCCAGGCCGTCGGCGGTGCAGGAGGCGGCCAGCGGCAGCAGCGCCTCGCGCAGCAGGGGTGCCTTGACCGGGTGGTGGTGGAAGGCGACGACGTCGCGCGCACCGCCGTCGTGGCCGTTGTCGTCGTGGCCGTTGTCGTCGCGGCCGTTGTCGTTGTGGCCGTTGTCGTTGTCGCGGTGCGGTGCCGTCGGCACGGGCCCTTCCTCCCCTTCCACTTCGGCGGCCTTCATCGCGGCCGTCCGGACCGGTAGACCTCCAGGACGAGTTCGACGGCGCGGGCCGGGGCGGCCGGGCCTCCGGGGGCGGGCAGCGCCTCCTCCAGGACGGCTCCGTCGCCGTGCCGGGACAGCCACTTGGGCAGGCAGCGCAGGTGCAGTGCGCTGCCGAGGTCCACGAAGTGCGGTTTCGGACGGCTCAGCCGGCTCAGGAAGTCCTCGGCGGGGCGGCCGGTGGGGGCGGTCGCGGCCGGGTGCAGGAAGAGCTGTTCGGGGAGGTCGAGCAGGGCGCGCCAGCGGGCGGCCGCCTGCGCCGGGGCGGCCGCGGCGGCGAGTTCGGCGCGCAGTTCCCGCACGACGCCGGGCGTCAGCTGCCAGCGGCGGCGGCGGAGCACCACGTGGCGGTGGAGCAGGCGGGGGCTGTGGACGACGCGGCCGCCCGGGGCGGGGAGGACGCGGCGGGGCGCGAGGGCCCGGAAGTCGACCACGCCGTGGGGGTGGTCGCAGAGGTGGGGCGCGATGCGGCGGGGCAGCAGGACGGGGGCGAGGAAGCCGGGGTAGAGCACGTCGAGGTGTTCTCCGGTGCTCCGCAGCCGCAGGCGTACCTGGTCGGTGGGCTCGTCGTGGACGAGTTCCAGGTCGCCTTCGGCGATCGAGGCCCGGCGGCGGTCGGGGCCGATCTCGTCCGGGACCAGCAGGGGGTGGAGGTTGGCGTTGAACCCGCCGACGGGCCTGATCTGGGCCGCCCTGGCGCCGAGGGCGAGGCCGCGCCGGATCTGCCGGGCCGTCTCGGCGGTGGCTCGCGGGTCCAGGGCGTCCAGGAACCGGCTGCTGAAGCGGCCCCATCCGCCGTACACGTGGTTCACCGCGAGCAGGCCGCGGTCCGGGTCCCGCTGGAGGAAGTACGCGTAGCTCAGCGGGCGTTCGAGCGCCCAGCCCGGCAGGTGCCCGCCGAGGGCGCGGACCGGGCCGGGCGGCAGGACGACCTCGGCGGCGTCGGCGGGGTCCTGCGCGCGGGCGTCCCGTACGGCGGCCGTGAACCCGGCGCGCAGCGCGGCGAGTTCCTCCGTCCCGGTGGGGAGGGCGGCCCGGTCGGCGGGGTCGAGGTCCGCGAGCCGGCCGGCCGTTTCCCAGGCCTCGGTGACCTCGGCGCCGAACTCCCAGGGGTGGTGGCAGGTGCCGCCGGGGCCGTAGCGGGCCACGAAGCGGTCGCGGACGACGCGGCGCAGGAGGTGTCCCAGGTCGAAGAGTTCGGCCAGGGCGGTGACCTCGGCGAGCGCCGTGTGGTCGGCGGTGTCGAGGAAGCCGTCGAGCGGGAGCGGGAGCGGGGCGACGACGTCCTCGGACAGGACGGTGAGCGGGGCGGAGCCGGCCGGGACGGGACGTCCGGCGTCGGCCAGTTCCGCGGCCCAGCGGCGGGCGAGATCGGCGAGCAGGGTGGGCCGTTCCTCGGCGGGGGCGGCACCGAACGCGTCGGTCAGCCGGCCGATCCCGGCGACCCGCCCGGCCCGCTCGGCGTCTTCGGCCCGCTGCGCGTCCCAGGCGGGCCCGGCCGCGCCGGTGAGTCCGGCCGGGCCTACGGGCTCCGCCGGGCCGTCGGGCCCCGCCTGGCCTATGGGCTCCGCCGGGTCGGGCGCCTCCGCCGGGTCGGGCGCCTCCGCCGGCTCGGGGGGCTCCGCCGGCTCGGAGGGCCCGGCCGGCTCGGAG